>CAZYBL010000007.1:0-8739 GCA_964645805.1 uncultured Candidatus Peribacteria bacterium
GCATCGACCATTTGGCCCCGGCTTAGTGTTTCGTGCCGTATGCCTCGCTGGTCTCACGGTCGTAAGGAGCCAGCGATTTTTTTTGCCTATAACTTACCTGACCTACCCTACTTACCTTACCTACCTAACCTAATAGCGTGGCCCTAACCAAAGCTCAAAAATCGGCCCAAGTAAAGGATCTGACTGATAAATTCAAGTCAGCGCAGTCAGTTATGTTCGCACATTACATTGGTATGAGTGTGTCAGAAGTGAGTGAGTTAAGAGCTAAACTAAGGGACCAGGACGCGGAGATGAAGGTTGCCAAGAAAACGCTTCTAAAGATCGCAGCTAAAGACGGAGAGATGCCGGAGCTTGATGAATCACTACTCGAAGGTCCTGTTTCGCTGATCTTCAGCTACGCAGATCCCCTATCGGGAGCCCAAATTGCGTTTAAATTTGGTAAAGACCACGATCAGGTCGAACTCTTAGGAGGAGTGTTCGATGGAAAAGTTCTAACTAAGGAGGAAGCAGTTGAACTTGCCAAGATGCCAGGCCGTGAACAGCTGCTTGCAACATTTGTTTGTATGCTTAGAAGTCCTCTTACTACTTTTGCAGGAATGTGTGGATCACCGCTAGGAGGTTTTGCGCGGGCTTTGAGTGAATTAGCTAAGACAAAGGATATAAAAGAGGAAAAAGAAGAAAAAGAAGAAAAAGAAAAAAAGGAAGAAGCCAAATCTCAAAACGACAATAGCAAGTCAGAAGATGATTCCAAGGAATCCTCTGATTCTTCTGCTTCTTCTGATTCTTCTGCTTCTTCATCAGAAGAACCTAAGTCAGAATAATTATTCATTATTCACTATTCATTATTCACTTTTCCCCCATTTAACCCATGTCAGACGAAACATCCACCGAAGAAAAAATCTCCCTCTCCAAAGAAGAGAAAGCGGTAATCGATGCACTCGAAAAACTTAATGTCGTGCAGCTAAATAACGTCGTAAAGTTTATGGAGCAAGAGTACGGCATCTCGGCTAGCGCCCCAGTAGCAGTCGCTGCAGGTCCTGCCGCCGCTGGTGGTGGTGACGAAGGCGGCGGAGAGGCAGAAAAATCTGCTTACGATGTCGAGCTTACCGAATCCGGAGACCAAAAGATCGGTGTGATCAAAGTCGTCCGCGAAATTACAGGACTAGCTCTCGGCGAAGCCAAAGCAGCAGTCGACGGAGCACCAAAGGTTATTAAAGAAGGTGTACCGAAGGAAGAAGCCGAGGAGATGAAGAAGAAGCTTGAAGAAGCAGGTGCAAAGGTTACATTGAAGTAAGTTTTCCTTGCAATCAATGAATGGTTGAATGGTTACTAAAGAGACTCAAGGCTCGATGCTCGCTTGCGAACCATTTAGCCATTCAACCATTTAACCATGTATCATATAACCGATGACTCAGAACAAACCACGATTTGTCGAACTAGATATAGTCCGCACCCTCGCAATTGTAATGATGATCGTATTTCACATAGGATTTGATCTGGCGTACTTTTACGATTTTCCATTTGTCGTAGGTGAAGGTGCATGGCATTTTCTGGCCAGAACTTGTCAGATAACTTTTCTTTTGCTCGTTGGGATTTGTTTCGTAATTTCCTGGGAACGGGCAAAGCCCAAGATCAAATGTAACTCGGAGTTATTTTACAAATACTTACTGCGCGGATTAATAATCATCGGATGCGGAATGGTAATGACCATAGCCACAGCCATAATCATTCCTGATGATTACATAATTTTTGGAATTCTACATATGATTGGAGTAAGTGTGATTCTGCTCCCCTTCTTTAGGAGATTCCGTGAGTTTAACGTAATTATTGGCTTCTTTATTATGACAATTGGGATTGCAATTTCGAAATTCGCACTATACTTAAATCAAACGGATAACTTCTTGCGTCCATTAATTGACTCAAAATTACTATTACCATTTGGAATGTATCCCTACGAGCTAACTAGCGTAGATTTTTTTCCACTCCTCCCCTGGTTTGGAATAATTCTTTTCGGTATCGCAATTGGTGATATGTTTTATATAAGAAGCAAGAGGAAGCCAGTACCTACTAATAAGTTTTGGAGAATCGCGAGCTGGCCGGGGAAACATGCATTGATTATTTATATGATCCATCAGCCGGTGATACTTTTGATGTTGAAAATAATTATTAAGCAGTAAAACCTAATATTGAATCCATATATATAAATTCGTCCCACCCCCCGGGGTGGGTGCGTATTATGGGTGGGGGGGCCGGACTTCCTCAGTGTAGATTCTTTTTATATTCCCTGAAAACCCCATTTCAAAAAAAACTTTCGGACTCTCTCACTTTTGAGCTTATTTAAGCCTTAAAACAGGTTCCCCCCTAGGGGGGGACACTTATTATTATAAAACAAATATTTTACTCAAATCCTCTATTCTTCCAAGTATTTCTGAAATTTCATTTTCCATTTCCCATTTTCAATTTTCCATCTAAAATACCCTCAATGTCCTTCACCATCCGCAAAGTAGATAGTAAGAAAAAGCGGCGAAAGGGATCTTGTTGGAGATCTCTTAGCCTAAACATTCTCGAGTTCGGCCGACCAATGTCTCGCTGGTATAGCGATTGGAAGAAACGTCACACCAAGACAAAACATCGCAAGAAACGCATCAGGATTCTTAAGAAAGTGCTGCTAGTTTTGATATCAGTCTTTATCGCACTGATCATGGTTAGCATTATCGCCAGAGCGTTCTTTTCCATAAAGATACTAAACCTACCACAGGTGGCAAATATTGTAGTTAGCACGCCTCCGGCTGACGAGAATGGATTTACGAATATTCTTCTTATGGGACAAGGCACCAAGGATCATGATGGGAAAGATCTTACTGACTCGATAATGCTTGCAAGCATCAATCCAAATGAATCAAAGAGTGTGGTACTTCTTTCTTTCCCACGCGACCTTTATTTCCTCGACACAGAGAACATGGGGAAAGGAAAACTGAATACCTTCTACCGCGATTACAAGGGATACTTAAGGTACATTAAAGAGATGGATAAAGAGTCGGCATCAGAAGAAGCAATCAAAGAAATTGGAGATGAGATTGGAAGAATGCTAGATATGACTATTCACGGAGTTATCAAAGTTGATTTTGATGCATTTATAGAAGCTGTAGATACACTTGGTGGTATAGACATAGATGTTCCATATGATATTAATGATACAGAGTATCCAGATGATAATTTTGGATACGATCCTTTTGTTATAAAGAAAGGACCGCAGCATATAGATGGTGAAACAGCACTTAAATATGCACGAAGCAGGAGCACAACAAGCGATTTTGATCGTTCCGCACGCCAACAGCAATTGCTCAAAGCTATAGCTGCTAAGGCTAAGGAGACCCGAGCTTATAAAAAAACCAGTACACTACTTAATTTCTTAAAGATATATGCTGATAATGTGGAGACTACTTTTAGTACGCGCGAACTCGCCGGCATTATGTCTTTGGCTGAAGGAATGAACACAAGTAATGTAATTGCAATGCAACTTAGTGACAGAAATGCGCTTTACGATAGTTTTATAGAACCAGGCGGCTTCTTGTACGCTCCCCCACGCCACCTTTTTGACGGTGCTTCTGTGCTTTTACCCGTTTCCATCCCAGAGTTCCCGGTTACGTGGAGACAAATCAGGAGTTTGAAGAAAATAATGTTTGAGAATCGAGAAGTGTTTACCGCAAAACCTGTGCTTTCTGTTCTTAACGCTGGTGCTCCAAGTGGACATGCCAGAAAACTTGCAACTGAACTTACACGTTACGGATTTACAATTGATTTGATAGATAATGCATCGATCCCAAAACAGGAGAAATCGTTCGTAATATCTAACGGACAGTTCTTCTCAGAACTCTTAAGCTTCGAACTCAACCCCGAGAATTCTTTGACCGAAGACGAGAAAAGGGATGTGACGATCGTAATTGCAAAGGATTACAGATATAAGCCACTTCAATCGTACATTTCTGTTGAATGACGCCCAGAGAAATAGTCGCTAAATCTTGGGCCATTACCAAGAAGGAACGTCAGATTCGACGCTGGGGTTATGCCGCCGCATTTGCCGAAACTCTTCTTAATATTAAACTGATTATCTACCAGGTTTGGTTTTTGATTACTTATCTGCAAGGAAATCCCATTGGATTTTTTACGTTGGAAGCCACAATTATGGAGCATGTACCACTCTGGTTCTTCCTAACATTCATAATCATACTGATTATACTTATTCTTATTGAGTGGTTATTCCCTCACTTAGCACGCGGTGCGATCATCGGACTTGCAGCCAAAAGGCATAATGAAGAAGAAGTTAAAGGAGGACTAGTACTTGCTGTTTATAACTTCTTCCCAATTTTCGCAGTTCATGAAATATTTTTCTTAAGCAGGATTACAGTTGTAATCACAATAATTTCATTACTACTTAGATATGCAGGAGTAGTAGCACCTCTGGCAATAGGTGTATTGCTTCTCTTCTTCCTGGGATCTCTGATCATTAGATTTTTCTGCATATTTGCAGAGGAAGCAGTTGTAATTAAAAAAACCGGAATAGGAGGATCCCTTAAGGCAAGCTTCAAGTTGGTAATAAGTTACTTAGGGCAAGTTATATTCCTGATGCTTTTGTTCTTTATAATTGTACTTAGAATTATTTTAAATCTCGTAATGGTGATTTTGATTCCAGGACTGGTGATTGGTATTGGATTCTTGCTTGCAATGTTCTTGTCAAAAACCTTGAGCATAATAATCGCAACAATCCTTGGATTTGTACTTGTTGGAATCGCAAGCTACTTCTTTGCATACCTTGCGGTATTTAAGCAGACGATTTGGACTATTACGTTTATGGAGCTGAGTAAATTGAAGGAATTAGATGTGATTGAGATTGAGAAATGATAGTTGACACGGCCCTCTCGCCTTCGCGTAGCCGCTACGGCGGAGCAAGGTCGGGCCTTTTGACAATTGACAATTAACTTTTTAAAAAAGGGTGACGTCGCCGCGACGATGCAACGACGCCTCCCTACGTTAGAATGTTTGTGGCCCTTTGATATACTCCTTCTGCCTTCTACGTCTTTGGCTAGGAGCTATCGATGGCCACAAACGTGTCATAGCGCAACATGATAGGTCTCCTTTCGGATAGAGATGCTGCACAACGCACGTAATAATCTAATTCTATCATAATTCTGCGACCAGTGACTAGTGACTAGTGACTAGTGACTCCTAACATCTATATCCACACAACATATCCCATTAATTTCATCGGCTTTCCCCCTTGACTGTGCACTCTTGTACACCTACCATGGTGAACGTAAGTTACCCGCCAACAATATGCCAGCTGCCACCGCCAACCTTACGCAACACCAGCGTACAGTCCTTAATTACATAAAGGAATTCCAGAACAAACGTGGATATTCCCCTTCTCTTTCTGATCTCGCGCTTGCTTTCGGAGTCAGGTCCAAGAATGCAGTCGCCAAAGTTGTGAATGCACTTGTCAGGGAAGGTCAAATTGAGAAAGATCCCAAAGGGAGAATCAAGATTATAGATCTAATACCACTGGAAGACAGGCCTGAGCCGATGATACTTCCGCTGTTCGGACCGATTTCAGCAGGGTTTGCTGCTCCAGTTGAGGAACAAGCAGAAGAAATGGTTACACTTGATGATTACATTGTAGGATCCAAGAAGTCATCAACATTTCTTCTTAGAGTCAAAGGCGACAGCATGATCGATGCCGGCATTTTTGAAGGTGATCTGGTAGTTGTTGAACGTGGAAAGGAACCAAAGGTTGGTGAAATTGTCGTCGCCGTGATTGATGGTGAGTTTACGCTCAAAAGACTTAAGAAAAGTAAGGGTAAATTCTATCTTCAGGCAGAAAACTCTGACTACCCTGACATGTTTGCTATGGATGAGCTAACGATTGCAGGAATAGTTAGAGGTGTGATTAGGAAATATTGATAACATGAGTATTTCACAGGACGAAAAAAGGCGATATAAGTTAATTAAAAACGAAGATGTTCGAATACTTGAATTGATTCACGAGCTTGAGCTCGTTGATAACTTAGATGGGAACGAGAAATTTCTCCTGCAATTTCTGCGAACTCAACTGGAGGAAGATTGGAGAACGCCATGTTTGGAAGTATTGGATGAATTAAAAAAACAAGTAAACTCTGAACCAATTAAAAGATGGAATAAGATGAAACAAATATGCAAAAAATGGTGGAAACCAAATAAATGACATTATTCCTTGAAAAATTGTAATTCTGCATCTTAAATAAGAATACCCGCTATTTTTCCCTGAACGAAATGACGTTATACCAGGAAAAGTACCGGGTTGAATCTGTGCGTCTTAAGGGTCGCGATTACACGGAAGATGGATGGTATTTTGTAACAATATGCACCAAAGATATGGAATGTGTTTTTGGCGAAATACGAAATGGGATAATGGGGTTGTCGGAGATAGGGTGTATTGTTGCAAAATATTGGCAAAAAATTGAAAAATTACGTCATTATGTGACATTGGACCAATGGATTGTTATGCCAAATCATATGCATGGCATTATTCGCATTGAACGGGATTATGTAATTGATAATTTATTGGAAATAAACCGGCGAAATGTTTTTGCCGCGTCATCCGGCGTCCACGCGACGTCGGGCGGTACGTCCGGTGGGGCGTCCGGTGCGGCGTCCGGTGGTACGTCCGGTGGGGCGTCCGGTGGTACGCCCGGTGCGGCGTCCGGTGCGGCGTCCGGTGCGGCGTCCGGTGCGGCGTCCGGTGCGGCGTCCGGTGTAGAGACGTCCGATTCGGACGTCTCTACGACCCGGCGCGACGCACACCGTCGCACCATCCGCCGGGTTGCCCGCCCCGACACCCGCCGCCCCCATTTACACCCACATTCCATCGGTTCCATAATCGGTCAATTCAAAACCACATGCACCAAACGCATCCGCGCGATGGGGTACAACAATTTCGCATGGCAAACACGATTTTATGATCGAATTATTTGGAATGAGGATGCATTAAACGCAGTTCGCAGATATATTCGTTTGAATCCTATCAAATGGGACCGTGATCGTAATAATCCCGACATGTGAATACAAAACTATTGTATGTACATTGTACATACACTGTACATACATGCTAATTCAACGTCTTAATCCTCTCCCCTACCTTCTCTAATTTGGCATTCGCATTGGCTAATTTATCCTTCTCGGTCTCTACAATCTCAGACGGGGCATTATTAACAAATTCATCATCATTTAGCTTAGATTCAATAGATTTGATGAATCCCTCAAGCTTCTCTTTTTCATCGCTCAGCCTCCCCTTCTCCTTTTCAAAGTCTATTACTCCCTCAAGTGGAATATAAACTTCAATATCTTTGAATAATGCACATGCTGCATTTTTGTGTTTCTCTGGTTTTTCTGATATCAGAAGTTCTTTTAGTCTTGCAAGCCTCTTTATGCTATCACTTTGTGACTCTAATAATTCTCTATGTTTTTTTGTGTAGACAATTGCCTTTAGTTTGGTACCTGGCTCAATCGCGTGATCTGGGCGAATGCCCCTTATGGCAGAAATTACATCAATAATAATTTGGAATTCTTCCTCGGCCTTATTGTCTTTCTTCTTCTTATCCAAATGTACCGGCCATGGTTGAATGATAAGCATTCCTTCGGATTTTTCATACTTAAACTGCTCCCAAAGTTCTTCTGTAACAAACGGACAATAGGGATGAAGCAATACAAGCAAAGTTCTGAGGGTTCCAACAAGCATATTTAAATTCGTTTCACCTTTGCTGAGTTCTAAATACCAGTCACAGAAGTAATCCCACGTAAAACTATAAAGCTTCTCCCCTACTTCACTTAATCTATATTCCTCCAATCCCCTCGTAACATCTTCAATCAAAGTTTCAAGTGACGATTGCAAAGCCTTGTCTGCCAATGATAATTCCCCGACGTCCGACGTCTGAAGTCCGACGCCCGAAACTTCGTGCAGATTAACCCCTTCCTCCTCACACTTCATCAAAATAAACCTCGAAGCATTCCAAAGCTTATTAACAAAATTCCTATAACCAACAATTCTGTCTCCATACATACGAGTATCGTTACCAGGGCTTTGCCCAACTATTAGTGATAACCTCAATGAATCAGCCCCGTACTTATCAATAACATCCAAAGGATCAATCATCGTTTCAGGATCAGATTTACTCATTTTTCGCCCATCTCTGGTTCGAATAAGCCCCGCAAGATATACGGTTTCGAAAGGAATCTGACCTGTGGCATATGTTGTCATCAAAATCATCCTGGCAACCCAGAAGAAAAGTATTTCGTATGCTGTCTCCATGACCTGCGTAGGATGGAACTTTTGAAAATCGGGGCTCTTTTTCAGAATTTCTTCCAAAGAAAGTGATGTATCTTCAGTTAGCTTAGGATCAACTAAAGTGCTCCAGGTCCAAAGAGCTGAACTAAACCAAGTGTCTAATGTATCCGGATCTTGTTCCCACCCTTCCCCTTCCGGAGCTGTAACACCAACGTAAGTTACTCGATCTTTGCCCTCGCCTCTATACCAAACAGGAATTCTGTGTCCCCACCAAATCTGACGGCTAATGCACCAATCCCAAAGGTTATCTATCCAATGGAAATAAACTTTTTCGAATCTTTCCGGAATAATTTTTATATCCCCTGACCTGACAGTATCCTGCATTATCTCTTTTAAGCTCATTTTCTTTTTCTCCTCTAAAA
>CAZYBL010000007.1:8749-19878 GCA_964645805.1 uncultured Candidatus Peribacteria bacterium
TGTTTATTAACATCAACAAACCACAGCTCCATGATCTGTGGTTCAATCATCCCCTTACCCCGATAATTAAGAGCAACATTGTGAACATATTCTTCATCGGTTTTTACCAATAATCCTTTTTTCTCCAATATTTCAACTACTTTTGGCCTTGCTTCTTCTATATTCATTCCCGCTAAATCACCTGCAATTGGCAATAGATTGCCATCGAAGTCTATAATTTGCTCTTTCTCGAGTCCATGGCGCTCCGCTAAATCAAAGTCGGCCTTATCATGCCATGGAGTCACTGTCATACAACCAGTCCCCTGCTCCATATCTATAATCTCCGCATCTTTGATCACAGTCGCAGTGATTTTTCCATTGATCCACTCGCACTCAAACTGCTCTCCGTTCTTAAATCTCTTGTAACGCGAATCATCGGGATGGACCACAACGTATTTATCTCCAAATTTGGTTTCTGGACGTGACGTGCTGACCTGGAACGGTCCATATTGAAAGGTCCAATACGGTTCTTTGTGTTCTACATACTCAACTTCATCATCCGCAACAGTAGTTTGCATATTAGGATCCCAGTTTACGATCCTGTGGCCACGATAAATAAGTCCATCATCATACATTTTTTTGAATACCTCATTAACGCATCGATTGAGTGCCGGATCCATGGTGTATCTTTCGCGTGACCAGTCACAACTTGTTCCCATTTTCTTTGTCTGGGACCTGATCGTTCCGCGACTTTCCTCCACATATTTTTTAACACGTTCAACTAATTTTTCACGCCCAAGTTCTACTCGAGGATCTTTGATTCCTTCTTTATCCTGTATCTCTCTGATAACAACACTCTCAGTAGCAATAGCCGCATGATCCGTACCTGGAAGCCACAAAGCTTCTTTTCCTTTCATTCGATTGAACCTGATGAAGATGTCCTCAACAGTATTACGAGCGGCATGACCTAAGTGCAAAGTCCCCGTCGCATTCGGCGGCGGCATGCTGATTGTGAATGGTTCTTTATCACTATCCACATCAGCCTTGAACACCCCAGACTCCTCCCACATCTTATATATGCGGTCTTCTACTGCCTTTGGGTCGTAGGCTTTAGGGAGCATTGGTAAAAGTTTACAAGAATATTGAAATTCTTCCAGATAATATGCCCCTTTGTCTGAACCACATTTGTCTGAACCTTGATTTTCATGATTTAAGGATTAGCTTGATTACAAAGAACAAGCTTTGTTTGATCTAATTTTAGTAATCCTTTAAATCCTTTTAACCATGTAAATCATGGTTAAAAAATGACCGCCATTTCGGGCGGCCACTCAAAAATAGAAAGAACAATAACTTCCTTATAGAAGCTAAGAGATTTTAAAGAAGCAAATTAGATAACGCAAGAAAGTGTGACTTTTTTAACTGGACAAATTTGATTTAAAAAGCTAGAATTCTAAGCCCAATGGTAGCAATAAAAGAGAAATTCATAGGTTCTGATGGCAGCCATCATGCAAAGATTGGATCTGGTGAGATTAATTATTACTGGGGAAGAGCAATTAATGCTACGCCTGATTATTTTGAAGATGTTGGTGACAATCCTCTCAGACCACTTGGTTTAATAGGTAATTACGCCGATGCGTTTTCACGCACAACAACAGATTTATTACGTATGGTTCAGAGACCCGAAGACAGAAGACGAATAAGATCACTCGGAGAAAGAGGTAGATTTGTTGATAGCGTTCTAGGGGCTGGAGAGGATGCAATTGGAGCCACCGGTTCACTGTTACGACTTGATTTATGGGGAGCATTAACGAAAGGAACATCATCATTTTTAGCTGTTGGTGATATTGCAATAGGTGGTGCAGCTGATCTTGCAGACATCGCAGTTGGCGCAGACATCAAACACAAAAGGCTCGCCCACATGCAACAGAATGCTTACAAGCAACTGCAGGCGAACACTAGAGGAGAATTTTCTTAGAGAAGAAATGGCGTTCCAAAGCCGAATCTAAGCAGAAGAAAAAAGGGTAAACCTGAGATAGAAAGTTAATCTGTTCCCCCCTAGGGGCCTGCCAGCCGAAGTCGTAGCGATTTGGTTCAAACAAGTGGCCATCCTTCGCGCTTCGCGGCTTCGGATGGCAGCCTACGCTACGCGTAGGCCGGGGGGAGGGTGCGTTTAAATGAGACCATCCGAAATAATTACCCTCCATCCTGCCCATAATAGCCAAATCCCCATATTCCCTTAATTGCCATTTTATGTTATAATTATACGGAATGGCGGATAATACACAAAAACCAAAAAAGCATAGGCGAAATCTGCTCTTCTTCGTCCAAATAACGAAGCTTTCGTACAAATCCCTGTTCATCCTCTGGGCAGGACTGGCCGTAGCTTTTGCCTTCGCATATTTCCTACTCGAGACCTTTGTCCCCGCCCACGCCCCAACAGAGCTTGATAATCTGCCCGCTCTGTACAGGTTCTTAAATGCTCTCTACTACTCAATAATCACAGCAACCTCAACAGGATATGGAGATATAACTCCTATTGGATTCTCCAAAGCACTTGCGAGCATTCAGAGTATTTCCGCTCTCTTCATCTTCGCGGTATTCGTCACAAAGCTGGTATCACAAAGACAAGATATGGCATTGCAGGAGGTTCACAGACTTACTTACGAAGATATTTTCCACAACATGCGCGGAGATTTGTTTAATGTCAGGAAAGATTTGGACTCGATAGTTGCACAGGCAAAACAAAATCAAAAACTAACAGAAGAATCCTGGGAAAATCTGATGATCGGTTACCAGCAATGTCAAAGTTTGTTCGTTGAAATCCCCGAATTCTATGACGGCGGAAATACATACTATACGATCGACCCGAAACGAGAGGAGCTCTTGCTCGAAGCCGTGCACAGAACACTTCATCGTATAAATAAAACTCTTAATGTTCTAAGTGAGGAAGGAATAGAATGGACCAAGCACGAACCAAGTATGACTGAGCTGGTTGAGTTAATGAATGTAATTGATCGCGTTACTCCCCTCTGGGAGGAACGAAGTCCTTATCAGAAGAAGGAAGCTTTTGAGGATATTATTAAAGTAAAAACGGAGACACATTCTTTTGTTGAGAGAGCACTGCCTACGAGTGAGTAGTGTGTAGTGTGTAGTTGACCATAAAAATCTCTCCAGCTATCTACTCACTACCCACTACACACTTTTAAATTATCTTCGTGAACGACCACCTCCCCCTCTTCTAGGCCCACGGGGTCTATCATTAAAACTATTATTTCCACCACTGCCCCTAGGTCGTACAACTCTTTCCATCCCTGCACGAGCCTCTGACATTTGCTTGATAGACATTCGAGTTTTCACCTCCGCATCATCATACTCAACACACTTGGCTTTGACTTCATCTCCAACGCTAAGTACATCTTCGACATTTTCCGTCCTCTTCCATTGAAGCTCAGAAATGTGAATCATAGCGTCTTTACCTCTCAAGAATTCTACAATTGCGCCTACTCCGTCAATGATTCTGACAACTTTACAATCATAAACAGTTCCAACTTCAGGTTTAGCAACGATTCCCTCTATCCATTCCTTAGCTTTTGCCATCGACTCACCGTCGGCTGATGTAACAAATACAAGTCCACTGTCTTCAATATCGATCTCGACTCCCAAGTCACCTGTAATCTTCTGGATTGTTTCTCCACCCTTACCAATCACAAGCCTGATGTCATCAGGATCAATCTTAATTGTCTCGATTCTTGGAGCATGAGGACTCATCTCTGCAGGCTTTGAAATCGCCTTGAGCATTGTTTCCAGAATCTTTAATCGACCTACCCTGGCACGCTCAAGTGCTTCTTCGAAGACTTTATCCGGCATGCCTTTAATCTTGATGTCCATTTGAATAGCCGTTATTCCCTTTTCCGTACCTGTTACTTTAAAATCCATATCACCTCCAAAGTCTTCTTCATCTTGTAAATCGGAAAGAATCACATATTGATCTTTTTCTTCGTCTGAGATTAATCCGAGTGCGATTCCCGAAACAGGATCGCTAATTGGAACACCTGCCGCCATCAACGCGAGTGTTGAACCACAGGTCGCAGCCATGGACGATGATCCATTACTGGCAAGGATCTCTGTAACCGTTCTTATCGTATAAGGGAATTCTTCCTCCGAAGGCAGCACAGGCTCGATTCCACGCTGAGCTAAACTCCCATGACCAACTTCACGATTACCAACAAACAATCTATTTGATGTTTCTCCAACCGAAAATGGCGGGAAGTTGTAGTGATGGAAATACCTGAGTTCCACTTCTCCTTCCATTCCTTCAACTAATTGCTTATCCCCAGGTGCACCGAGTGTGCAGGTTGTTAAGCCCTGAGTCTCACCACGTTCGAAAAGTGCTGATCCATGAACAAAATCAGGAAGTACATCTACCATTGATCCAATTTCTCTGATCTCATCTACTTTCCTTGAACTCATCCTTATCCCCTCCTCTAAAATTAATCGCCTGACTTCGGACTTTATGATTTTGTCAGCAAGTGAAGATGCGTTTGCATAAAGAGTTTCTAATTCCTCATTGCCTTCTGGTGGAACTTTTCCGAATTTTGCTTCCAACTTTTCCTGTGCTCCATCAATAAATTTTGTGAAGATTGCTCTACGTTCCAGCTTTTCTAACTTATCCTTAATAGCCTTGTTAACTGTCGGAAGCATCCATTCCTTCAGATAATCGTAAGCCTCCTGATGAACGTAAGCTTCTGGAGCTTCAAACTTTGGCTTGCCAATTTCCTTTTGAATATCTGCGAAAGCCTTTGCAATCTTCTGCGCCCATTTCTTTCCAAAATCAATTGCCTTCTTTATATCTGTTTCTGGCATTTGATTTGCGCCCGCTTCAATCATCACAATCTTATCGAGCGAAGCAGTTACAAACATATCCAAATCAGATTTCTTTCTGGCTTCTCTGGAAGGATTCAAGACTAGCTCCCCTTCAATCATTCCAACTCTGACTGTTCCAAGAGGACCTTCTGCAGGACAATCTGAAAGTGCAACAGCTAAGTTAGCGGCATTTGCAGAAGTAATATCGTGCTCATTTTCAAAATCATAGCTGAGCACAGTGCAAAACATCTGCAGATCGTTATGAATAGTCTTTGGGAACATTGGTCTAAGTCCTCTATCAATAACACGAGCTAGTAAAACGAAACTATCTGCCGGTCTGCCTTCGCGCTTTCTGAATCTGGACCCTGCAATTTTTCCCCCTGCGTAAAACTTTTCCTGATAAACAACTTGTAGCGGAAGAAAATCAACACCTTCACGTGCTGTTTTGCTAACTGTGAAGTTGCCCATGCTTACAGTGCCACCCATCTGGCATAGAACAGTTGCATTCGCCTGGGCAGCAATTCCTCCGACTTTTAGAACTATAGACTGATCACCGAGATTCACGGTGTATTCTTTTTGCGACTTAAGAGCCGCTTGCTTTGCTGACATATAAGAATAAGGAAAGGATACAATTACCCTTCCTTCAACAAGCTTTCTATAATATATCCTGTGTATGTGGATTCACGCGGGAGAGCACTCCAAATGCTCTTCAGTGTAAACCCCCACAGAACAAGAAAAACCAGAGGAAGGAAGGAACTATTTATAGTATAGCTTATTTGATATGTAGTAAGAAGCGGAATTCGGATTATTTATACACATTTTCATGTCTGCCAACATCAAGAAAAACTGCATACTCATCATCTTTTTTGATCATAAATATCAAGCACAGATCAAATTCTGCATGAATAGCCCTTTTGCCTTTCATCTCACCCTTTAGCTTGTGGTTACAAAGCCTTCTGTCGAATGGATCTATCTGAAAAATTTCAATTGCTTTATCTACCCTTAGCTGATTGCTTTTGGGTAGTTTTACGTATGCCTTAACAAATGACCTATGAAATATTACTTTCATTCGGACTCCTCATTCTCCGCTTCCTTATGCAAATAATCAATCATATCCTTTGCATTATCAAATGGTCCAGACATGCCTATTCCTTGATCTGCTTCCTCGGAAGCCTTGAGAACTTCCGCTTCGAACTCCGGAGTAAAGCCATTAACGGTTAAATTCGGATTAAGAGGGAATGGGATGCCCCCATCGACTGCAATACGCTTAAAATAGACTCTAACAGCAGTAGTTACATCCATTCCAATAGCCTTAAGCACCTTCTCTGCAGCTTTTTTATCTTCATCTGATATGCGAACTTGAATAGTAGCCATGTTTTACAGGTTGTAATGATAAATCATTGCTATTGTATTACAGAAGCATTACAAATGCAAGTAAAAAAGGCCCTCTGAACACTATGGTGGGTGTCAGTGGGCCTGGCTCGTCGCGAACAACGGAGGAATCCTGGGGTGGCTACTTGAGCAGCCCTTCGAGAATTCCGACAGTTGCGTGCGCGGAGTTCGTCTCCGTTCCGGTTGGCTCCAGATCAACAATGCCGGATTGAACCAGCAATGTCAGAGCACCAAAACACACGAAAGCAAAAACAACAGTCACCTTGAGCGCCAAATACTTCATCGAATCGCTCCCTGAGTAGAAATGGTGTAAGCATGTGTGCCGTGCGTTCTGAGCCTACGTTACAAACACAGGCTACCAAAAATGGAAAGAACGCATCCTAACGAGCTAAATATATATTAGTATATTTTGACTTATAAGTCAAGTTTTACTCTTCATCTATTTGCATATCCATGCCCCCAACCTATGCCTGTCTTACCATCAACAAATGTCACATGCGATCCTGGAACATAGCTTCTATTTTCTTTAGCCCTTATATCATCACCATTAGAAATAACGATCATCACACTATCATCACCTTCTCCGTTTTTATCTTCACGATAATGAAATTTTGGACCCAAATCCCCACCACTATCAAGAGCACGAAACTGTTCTTCCGGTCTAACCCCGCTAGCATTAAGTATATCGAATATCTGATGTTGGACACGCGATTGCATTACAGGATGCTCATAAGTACCACTACCTGTAAATATTTTCACAAGCAATTCACGATCCTGCACAGGTTCTGATGATAAAGCTCTCATGTACCGCTACAGCATTACACATATACATATTGCAGTCAAGGGTTATTACAAGAAATGATGCCATTGACTTTGAGTCTCAAAAATGAAAATATGTAAAAAATGAAAATTGTACTTGCAATAGCTTATAGAGGCAGAAATATTGCATTTGTAACAGATAAACTTGAAACACTTCCGCTCAAGAAAGCCATCGTATATACAGAGAAGGGGCGTTTGGAATTTGTACATGTTGTGAAGAATTCTAAGCTTGGAAAGAAATACCTGCGTTCGAATCCAAATAACATGATAAAAGACAATTTGGATTCATTATCTGTGTCACTATATAAATTAATGATTGCGAAAGATGACATTCGAACCATATTAAATGAACCTGGATTTCAAATATACAGAAAACTACATCAGTCTTATATTGATACACTGCGGAAACGTGGAGACATAATCATAGCCGTTGATGGTCAACTTTGGACTCCGCAACAATGGGTAATTGATGAAATCTCTCAACATAAGCTTAGGATACAAAAAGCTGCCAAGAAATTTTCAATTGATCCTAATCTTCTTGGCGCAATTATTATAGATGAACACATAAGATACAGCGTAATCGATTTTTTTGGGGATTTACCCGGAGCAATTGTTGGAAGAAATACTTCCGTAGGTATTGCCCAAATCAAAATTGATACTGCCAGAGATGTGATAAGGAAAGGATATTACAATCCAGATCCAAGCGATTCAAAACTGAAATCGGATAAAATCAGCAAGACATCCAATGCATATTTGTGTAAATATTTGCAAAACCCAACTCACAATATCAATCTGGCCGCAGGCAGAATACAACAAATTATTGATCATTGGTCTGGAACTGCTGATTTACACAAAAGACCAGAAATAATAGCAACTCTGTATTCAAAAGGATTGGGTAACCCAAATAAAAATCCTGTGTCAAGCAACAGGGGAAAACAAATCGTGAGTGAGTTTTATTTACTTTCCAAAAAAATCCTGAAGCCATGAAGCATATTTCGCATAACCGATTTATCGGCGAATTACTAAATGTTCTGCAGATAATATTATTTGTAATTTTTGCCCTTATTGCTGCAATACTTGCTTTCTATCTTTGCATATCCATAGGAGGAACGTTATTGCTGTTAATCTTTATTCCAGAGGCAGTTTAATAATAAATCTTTACACGTTACAGGAATCACTTCTTCAACTTCTTCAAGAAATATTTGAATCCTCCCCCTCCATACTTAAGCTGCCTGGACCCACGCGTTATTTTGCTGATACTTACGCCCAAATCATCAGATATTTTTCTCTGAGGATCTCCTTTATGCAATCTCTGGACCAACTGCCACCGCTCCGCAACGGATGCAAGCTCCTGAGGAGTTAAAATATCCTTAAGAAGCTTCTCTGCCTCACGTTCCGACTTAACAGAAGCAAAGAGCTTGTAGAGATCAGATAGATGGGAAGGTGGTATTGGCATGCTAATTAGAAATGCTACTCTATTTGATCCAATATTTCTAGTAGGAATTTTTTACGTACCAGACCTACCTGACCTACCCGACCTAAAAACTCAACTCTATAAACAACATAATATATATTATTTCTTTAATTTATTCGCCTCCAACACACTCTGATACTCATCCGGATTATGCATCTTTAGGTATGTAAGAAGCCTTCTTCTTTGAGCAACTTTTCCGAGTAGCCCCCTCCTCGCAGACTGATCTTTCTTGTGATCTTTTAGGTGCTTCGTTAATTCAACAATCTCCTTTGAAAGAATCGCAACCTGTACTTGCGGTGAACCTGTATCTTTGTCGTGCATTCGGTGTTTACTGATAACTCTCTTTTTTGTTGAGCGCTTTAGCATAATACGAGGGGGTCAAGGCAAAAAACATTCGCGCCGGGCTCTACATAGGCTTATTCCTAATGTGGAGCGAGGACAGCTGTGGATTTTACTTATAACGAAGATTTATGCAAGTATTTTGCAGACTTTTTGCTAGAATGGCAGCCTATGACAACAACCTACATACTACTCGGATTAATTTTACTCACCTCTGCCACTGCAGTATGGATCTCTTATAGATCTAAAATCGATGGTGATCCTCGGCTTAAGGCTGAACTTGAAAGAAGAATGGAAGAAATTGGGGAACTTAAAAAAACTATCCAGCAAATGCAATCAGAGAAAGACGAGATGGCCGGCAAAGGCAAGCAACTATATGAAAACTATAAGAACCTTGAAGCTGATCTTAAGTCTTCTTTTAAGGAAAGAGATACGCTCGAAAAACAATTGGCTAAACATGAAGCGCACAAAGAACAGTTAGAACAAAAACATGAAGATAGAATGGCCAAGCTTAATTCAGCAGAGAAGGCGATGCTGGATGAAAAGGCAAGAATCAGGCACGATGATGAGGAAAGATTAGCTAAAGAAGAAGCTGAGCGGGATAGGATGTGGGCAGAGCATGAAATAAGCGTTGTATCGCTTTTGACTGATCTATGTAAAAAACCACAATACGCATTCACTTCTTATGACAATACGGCTCTTCCCGAAGAGGAAGGATTCAAAGGACATTTTAAACCGGACTTCATAATTTCTTTCCTGGAACAATTCGTTGTTTTTGATGCGAAGGTTTCTAAATCCGAGAATATTTCCAAGTATATTCAGGATAATGTTAAGTCGACTGCCAAGAAAATTAAGAACAAAGATAATATTTATCCAACTGTATTCTTCGTGATTCCGTCTGAGGCTATGAGCGAGCTTAAGCAGACTGCATATTACGAAGATGGATTTACTTTCTACGCAGTTTCACCTGAAGCCTTAGCTCCAATTCTTGCTATCTTTAAGAAACTAGAAACTTATGAGTTTGCACAGGAGATGGATCCGCAGGAACGGGAAAATATCATAGATCTCCTAGCTCACTTAGACTTCCACATCTCAACCAGAAACACAGTTGATTATCACTTGCTACAGCACGGGCTTGAGACATTGTCTAAAGCCGAGAAAGTAGATCCGGAGCTTGCCAAAGAAGTTGCGGTCAAAAAGGCAAAAATCAGACACTTGAATTTAAGCGGTGCTGATCATAAAGAGCTGACTGATAATCCAGAACTCGTAAAAGAAAGGCTTTTGGAGCTAACAGAGCCAAAACCGAAGATTAAACCTAACTAGCGCTCGTCTCGAGCCCTTCAACATCAACATTTTTCAAAGCAACACCTAAGGCCCTCGCTGCAGCCTGAGCCATAGAACTAATATGCATTGTCGCCTGGACTTCACCGCTTAAAAATACAACTCCATCTTCAAAGCAAATCCCAAGGCCAGTAGCCTTTGGATCAACCAGGCTAATTGCTGCTTTGGCCTGTTCTAATGCTTGATCGCTTAATCTAATTGCTTCCATATTGCGCACAATTTAGCCCTTTCAGCCCAGTAGTCAACAAATATCACCGAGATATTGACATCTGTCCTGATAGTTGTAATATATGCGCCAGATGAGGTTTCTTTTTACCTAAAGTATCATGACTGAGCCACGACTAATATTCCCAAAAATCGGACCAGAAGAAGCTGTATCTGATGAAAGTACCACAACAGAAGTTGATGACACAGCAGATAATGTATTCGGTGAAACGAGATATCCCATCTCTGTGCCACTTCTAAAAAGAGACGACACTGTTAAATTCATTGATTTTGGGCACATATATTGCTCAATAAGCTTGGAAATACGCAATGGTACAAAACGAATCTTGGTACATGTTTTAACAACATGTGATGATCTCGAATTCAAAGAAAGATTTAGTGAAAACGAATTACCAGCAAGATTGCTTGCGCAAAAACAGGCATTTATTGATCAAATAAGAATTCATTATGCCAAAGATATATACAGACAAAATGGTCATTGGTAGCTACAATAGCTGCCCATGCAGAGCCAAGACCCAATCCTATCTCCGCTAAATGAACCTCAGCGAAAGGCAGTTGAGCATTCTGATGGGCCAATTTTGATACTTGCGGGTGCAGGTAGTGGGAAAACGCGGGCGCTGACGCATAGGATCGCGAGGTTGATGCGGGATGGGGTTAAGCCATGGCAGATATTGGGTGTAACTTTTACTAATAAAGC
>CAZYBL010000008.1:0-10401 GCA_964645805.1 uncultured Candidatus Peribacteria bacterium
GGTATGGTTCCTCTCCCCCCGACCCCCTCTCCAGTGGAGAGGGGGGGGCTAGATATTGGCTCCCCTTCCTCCCTCCTGCCCTGAGCTTCGTCGAAGGGCGGAGGAAGGGGGCGGGGGATGGAGGTAGACTCTCTAAAATCATCTAAATCAAATCCCCCATTGTTAAATGCATTAAAAGTCTTTAGCTTGGCACCATACCGACCGTTAAATGTAAGAAAATAATTCCCCCAATATTTATCAGTCAAAATTATCTGATCTCCTGGGTCAACAAAAAGTGTTCCCACAATATCAAGTCCATGAGTAAGTCCACTTGTAACAACCGGCAAGCTAATCTGACTTTTTAATGAAGGATTTTTGTTTTTAATCTCTTCCAACCACTTTTCCCTAAGCTCCTGTTTACCGAAACTCGATGCATACGGGAGAATCTCAGAGGGGTTGTGTGGAAACTGTCCTGAAAGTGATGGAAGTCTGAGTGGAGATCCATCCTCATCAAGAGCAATACCGATTGTTGCATTGTACTTAGTTCCTTTAGCCTCGGCAGTCTGACCCAAGATTCCCTTATATGGGAAAAACATCTTCTGTCCTCGCTCAGAGAGAGATTCGAATGCAATTGGGCATTCTTTTTCGAGGATTTCGTTAAGTTCAGAGGCTAAAGTCATGAGAAGTGCAGAATACAGTATGAAGATACCAAATCCAGTATTTATGTTTAGAAGGCAGATATAATTATTTTTTGAGCTTATTTAAGCCGTTTTGAGGGTAATTAGAAGTGCTTAGATTTTGAATCATTTTAAAAGTTCCCGTCCCGCATACGCGCGGGACGGGTGTTGGTGGTTTCGATCTGGTACAAGCTAGACCGCGGCAGCCTGCTCATCCTCAACTTCGACCTCTCCGTCGGGCCAGGCGACGGATCGCTCGGGAACCTTTCTCGCATAGGTTATCCTGAGGCGATCGTAGACGGCAGTAGCTTTCGGAAGGAAGATACCGCTCCTTTGCTGCTTGGCCCTGTAGTCATCGGCATCGAGCAGGTGTTTTGACGCAGGCTTCTTACCAAGCAGCCTTCCTGCCCTGTCAAGATCCAGAGTCTGACCGAATCCCCAATAGAATTCTGTGACTCCTTCCACGAACTCCTTCCGCATAGCCTCATCCTGCTCGGGCCAGCATACGGGAATGATCTCTAGCGCCGCCTGTAGGTTTTCCTTGCCGTTCTCCTTGCCACCAAGGCGCCGATAGGCCTTTTCCAGAACCGCAATGGCCTTGATCTTTGGCCACCTGATTTTCGCGGTCTGTTCACTCTTGCCCGTGGCAACTCTGAAGCCGGCAGCCTTGACCGCAGCATTAATGTTCACCGCAAACCCGATCTTCTCCACCAGCGCAGACCTGAAGATATCCATCCTGGATACCTGGCGCCTATGCTGATTGAGTTTCCTGTAGATCTCGGCCTCGTGTTGTTTGCCTCGAGACTCGAAGATCAACACTGGAACGGTCGTCATTCCGGCAAGCTTAGCACCCGCAGTACGCTGTTGACCATCGACGACGAACAGTTTTCCATCTGCCCGACGACCAACCCAAACGATTCCGAATGCTGCCGGATCGAACGCTTCACCAATAATGTTGACCAGAGAAGTTTCCGGTCTTTGATACGAGGGATCGACGTTTAGGTCGACGATCGTTACCTCGGCGAATTCGTACTTGAGTTTGAACTCCCGAAGGTTCAAAATCAGATTTTTTCGCCTTCTTCTTCTACTGGACATAATTGTTGTCCTCCTAACATGTTGTTCAGGAACTAGTTTTTTGACAAGTTAAAAGAGTAACGATAGGTCACGGACCGAATATATTGTCTAGCTTTTCACGCCAGATTGTTAAAGACCACAATGATACTATGAATAATATTGTCAATTCGTCAATGATTTACCCGCTTTTCTTTGTGAAATGCAGATTTTAGGCCAAGATACCGCAATCCAAAGGAAAAAATCGCACGTTGGAACCGCAGTTATCTTACAAAAAAGTTTATAAATCAAGTAGAGAGCTAAGAACTTGACTGTCATAATCATAATCCCATATACTACCCCTACCCCCTACCCCTATGCTTCCCACTCATAAAAAGAAGGCAATCGCAGCACTCAAAAGGCTTAATGGCTTGAGCGTTAAGCTCGAAGAAATGATTGAGACGGATGAATACTGTCCGAAGCTACTCGAAATAGCGCTTGCTATGAAAGGGCATGTTAAATATGTTCAAGGAACAATCCTCGAAAGCCACCTAAACACTTGTGCCCCAAAAAAACTCGCATCAAATTCCAGCCGTGATAAATTTATTAAGGAACTACTCAAGGTAGTAGGACTATCTAACCGTTAATTTTCAATTATCAATTTTCAATTTTCAATTTTTCCGTGTCTATCACTAAACTAACCCTCCTGGCAACTCTAATAGCAACCACTCTCGGAATTTGTCCGATGCAGCTAAGCATGATGATGCCAATGGATCACGCAGACATGGCTATGGAGATGCAATCGGGGGATATGCCATGTTCCGAATGTTATTCAGATGGCGAAAGCTACGCGCTTAAAGATGCGGGAAGTTTAAAGCTTGATCCAATATTAATATCCGCAACTATCCCACAAGTTATCGTCAATGACTTTGAAATAACTTCAGATCCGCCATTATTTAACATTGCAGGACCGCAGGCCAACGCTCCCCCGTTGGTTGGCACGGTCATATTGCGAACGTAAAACATCAATCGTTTTGACGTGTGACGCGAGACGCGTGACGCGCAACGTTGTGTTCTTTTTATTTCTTTTCCTTATTTATCTTATGAGAAAGTTTCTCACCCTCTCAATTTTAATTCCTTCCATTATCCTTGCAGGATGCGGCGGCCAGGGTCCTCTGACTGAAGAAGAGCAGGCAACCAAATACGGCATGACCGTAGAGCGCTACAGACAAGAAAAAGCCGCAGCCGCACGCATGGGCATGACATGGGAAGAGCATGTGAAGATGATTCAGGAGGAGAATCCAATGGATCACGAAATGCAAATGTAGCATCAGGGGGTCGCTAGTCACTAGTCACTTGTCACTAGACTAGCGACCAGTGACCCCCAACACTTGAAGTCAACTTACTTAAACTAATTATGAAAAAACTAATCATCTCACTAATCGGCATCACCCTAGCAGCAATCATCTCCATCAGCTCAATAGTTCTTGCCTCAAACAATTCTCCTCCCCAAATAGTTGAAACCGGAAGACCGGAGGAAGATGCACTAAATACAACCAATCCAATTCTTATAAGTGATTCCTCCTCCCTGATTCTTCTCGGAACTGTCCTCTCCCACGACACCGCAAACATCTATCCACGCAGAAATGGAATTGTGGAGGATGTTTATGTGGATATAGGAGATGAAGTCAAAAAGAATCAGGTTGTCGCACTTCTTCTCCCTAAGGGAGTGGAAGGACAAAGCGCTGCAATGATCGCAGAAAAAAATGCAGTCAAGCTGCAGGCGGAAGCGGATGCGTTGAACGCGAAAAGCGTCGCGCAGGAAGCTACCAATAAAGCTATGCAGCAACTTGAAGAAAAGCGTGAAGCTTTGGAAGTTGCCAAGAATGAGCAAGGGGCGCTGCTAAGAAAATTTTCACAATCTGATGATAACGTTAATCAAGCTCTCGAACATGCTTTGATATCAGTAAGGCGTGCAAAGCAGCTTATTGAACAAATTACCATCGGATCCAATACCAGAACCGGCATCTCGTTAAATGAAGACGATATCAATGAACAACTTGGACTCTTAAATCCAAAAACACGCTTCGATGCTTCTTTTGCTTTTTCCGATCTTGATGAACATGAGGAAATCTACAGGAAGAGCAGACCGCAAAATCAGAGAGATCTTATATATCAAGTAATGAATAGTGCGCTTAAAGCACTTATGAAGACGTCCAAGCTATTGTCTGCAACTCCAACTGTACGTTTCCCTCAATCAGGACTGTTTACAGCAAACTCTTTGGCAAATAAGAATAATCTGATAATTGCTGCACAACATGACATCATAAGTGCGAAAGAGAAATATGAAGATGCACTTAATGCATTTTTAACTCTTACTACAAGCGAACCTTCACTTTACGCTGCATGGAAAAGCGGATCTAAAAATCCAAATGTTCATAGTAACAAAGTGAAGATGCTTAATGCGCAGTTGCTGACTGCTGAGCAGAATCTTGGATTCGTAGAATCACAACAACAACAAATGACAGAAAAATCTGAAAATATGGTGAAGATAGCGGACGCTATGCTGGCAGCTGAATATGCATCGAGCGGCCACCGCGAAATCCGCTCACCATTTGCGGGAACAATCTCGAAGCGATTTATAACAGTCGGCGGAATGGCAATGCCTTCTATGTCTGCTTTTGAGCTTGTCGATGTCGAAACAACGCTTTCAAAAAAAGCTAAACAGGAAATTCAGTTCGGGCTTCCCGAGAATATTCAATCTTCAATCGCAATCGGCGATCAGATCGAATTCTTTTTGCCGGATTCCGAGGACGTATTAATCGCAGAAGTAACCCGCAAAAGCCCGCAGGTTGATATCAAATCACGCACAATCACTATTCAGGCAAAAGTACCAGATGACCTTAATCTCCCCCATCAGACCAACGTTCGCGTGAGGATAATTGATCAAAAGACTCCCCTGTTCTCCATTCCTTCCTTCGCAGTTAAAAGGCATGAAGATGAGAATGTTATTTGGATTGAAGATCCGGAAACCAAAAAGCCTGTGACAATTCCTGTCACCGTTAAATCCGAAGATGGTGAATTCGCGGAAGTCAGCGGTGATATTGATGAAAACACAACTATCATCCTCGATCCACCTGATCTGATAACTAAGATCTAATACTCCAATATTCCATTATTCCAACAATCCATGATCAATGCACTAATCAAATCGGCGATCAATAACAAGTTTCTAACCCTGACTGCATTCTCTGTTATTGCAATTATTGGAATAATCTCTCTCAAGCAAACTCCGGTTGATGCAATACCTGACCTTTCCGAAAACCAGGTGATTGTAATGACAATGTGGAGAGGCCAGAGCCCGAAAAATGTTGAAGATCAGATAACTTATCCACTGACCGTGAGTATGCAGGGGCTTGCGGGTGTAAAAGACATAAGAGCAATGTCCCAGCTTGGAATCTCGATGGTCACTGTGATCTTTGAGGATGACATCGACTTTTATTTTGCACGTGATCGTGTGAGCGAACGTCTGAGTTTGGCACAAACACAACTTCCGCCGGGCATCACGCCCGTGCTTGGGCCGGATGCGACAGGGCTTGGGCACATATTCATGTATACACTCGAAAGTGATGATCATTCTCTAACTGAACTTAGATCAATTCAGGACTTTACAGTCAGATACGGATTACAAAGTGTGCCCGGGGTGGCTGAAGTCGCATCTGTCGGAGGACATGTGAAGGTTTATCAGGCAATTTTGGATCCAATCAAACTCCAACAGTACAACGTGAACTTGATGAATGTTATTAATACTATCAAGACCGCGAATAATAATGTGTCCGGACAAGTCATCGACACCGGAGGACGGGAAGTTGCGATTCAGGGTATAGGATTTTTTGAAGAGCCGGATGATATTGCACGAATTGTTGTAGGAAACAGGGCGGATGGAGTGCCACTGACTGTGAGTGACCTTGGTGAAGTGCGAACATCCGGCCTTTTCCGCAGATCGATACTCGCAGATCAGCATGAAGAGAAAATTGGAGGAATAATTGTAATGAGGTTTGGAGAAAATCCACTCGCGGTTATAGATGCAGCCAAAGAAAAGATAGAAACAATAAATGAAACACTGCCGGAGAGCGTGAAGATTGTCCCATTTTATGATCGCACTGAGCTCATACAAGGAGCAATTCGAACTCTATCCAGTGTTTTGATCCAAGAACTAATTATTACTGCTCTTATTCTACTAGTTTTCCTCTGGCACTTTAGATCAACCGTAATAACTGCAATCGCTTTGATCATGGGAGTACTCATGACTTTCATATTCATGAGAATATTCAATATTCCTTCTAACATCATGAGCCTTGGAGGAATTGCAATCGCAATTGGAACAATGGTCGACTCCGCGATTGTGATCAGCGAGAACGCTTACAGAAAATTAATGGAAAATCCGACTGAGTCGCAATCTGAGCGCCTCAAACTTGTTACCAAAGCTGCGCTGGAGGTTGGAAAACCCATAGTTTTCGCGATTTTCATAATCATACTCTCGTTCCTCCCAATCTTTAGTTTGACTGGAATGGAAGGAAAACTATTTGCCCCACTCGCATTTACAAATGTATTCGCAATGCTTGGGGCTCTGATTGCAGCGTTATTCCTTGTGCCGCTTCTGTCTCTAATCTTCCTCAGGGGAAATCTACGAAAAGATGAAGATATTCCTATCATACGTTTCCTTCAAAGATGGTACGAACCACTTCTGCTTAAAGCTCTTAATAACAGACGAAAGACTTTGGCAATTATGGGAATACTAATTGTAATTGGAATTGGAGCATTTACGCAGCTCGGATCTGAGTTCATGCCGCCTCTTGATGAAGGATCGATAATGTATATGCCTATTACTGTTCCGGATGTTTCTGAAGAACGTGCGCAGGAACTTTTGATTATGACTAATAAGATTATTTCCAAGATTCCGGAGATTGAAACTGTGGTTGGGAAAGCAGGGCGAGCTGATACAGCGACTGATCCTGCTCCACTTGCGATGATAGAAACATTTATAACGCTAAAACCAAAGTCCGAGTGGCGCAAAGGAATGACGAAGAGAAAAATAATTACAGAGATGAACCGTAATATGAGAATCGATAAGCTCTGGAACAGCTTTACTCAACCAATAATCGGACGAATTGATATGCTTTCGACAGGAATTCGATCTCAAATTGGAGTAAAGATATTCGGTGACGATCCTGTAAAGCTTGAAGAGATCGCAATTGAAATCGAAGGGCTTTTAAATCGCTTCCCCGGAGCAACCAACACAGTCGCAATCAGAAATATGGGGCTCAGATATCTGGACATTGAGCTCGATGACGATCTTCTTGCGCAATATGGAATTTCCAAAGGCTCTGCACTGCAATCAGTAGCCGCAGGAGTCGGCGGCGCAATGATAACTTCTACAATCGAGGGGCGTGAAAGATACGGAGTTCAGGTAAGACTTAAACAATCTTACAGGCAAGACATCGAGGATATTGAATCTTTGCCCTTAATGGGAAGAAATGGCGCACAAGTTCCGCTGAAGAGTGTAGCTGACATCAAATTAGTCGACGGGCCTGCAGTAATAAAGAGCGAGAACGGAATTCCGGTTGCAATTGTCCAGACTGATTCAGAGGGAATAGATGTGATTACATTTGTAAAGAAAGCTAAGAAATATCTAAATGAGAACCTTGAACTCCCCGCCGGCTATCATTTGGAATGGGCCGGACAATTCGAAAATCAGATCCGGGCAAAGAACCGACTAGTATGGGTTGTGCCGCTTGTGATCTTTATAATCTTTTTACTTCTGTATTTAACATACAAAGATCTTGGTCTGGTTTCGATAGTCATGCTTACAATTCCTTTGAGTTTAGTTGGAGGAGTGATTGCACTCTTTATTGCCCGATATAACTTATCAGTTGCGGTTTGGGTCGGCTTTATTTCGCTTTTCGGTAACGCGGTCGAGACTGGTGTTGTGATTATTGTGTATCTGGAAAATACATTCAGAAAATATCTTGCACAAGGATCTGTCACGCGCGATGGAATACACGCGGCAATATTAGAAGGAGCATCCCTAAGGCTTAGACCAATCCTGATGACCGCTTTCACTTCCATCATTGGACTTATGCCAATGTTATTAACTACTGGAATCGGCGCTGAAGTTACTAAACCTTTAGCATTAGTTGTTGTAACCGGACTTACTACTTCAATTTTCTTATCTCTAATTATTCTGCCTGTTCTTTTCTCTATGTTAAGGGAAAAACAAACCAGTATGATGTGCTAACTATGACTATATTATTCATTCTTGATTATTCATTTCTATCATGATCTCCCTAAAGAAAAAAGCGTCAAAATCGAGTTTTTCGCAAGTCATAGAGCAATCCAGTGACTTGCAACCCCCTTAAATTTATGTCAAAATGCCAACCGTTCTTTACATGTTTTATATCTTTTATCCCTCTAATTTATGGAAATGAATTCTCTCAACAAAGGAAACCCATGGTTCGCAGTCTCTATAGGACTAATTTGTTTTATTGTCGGAGTCGGCGGAACGTTGATGGTTACTAATGGCCAAGTGTCACTTGGTGGACAGCAGGCAAAAGTTGTCGCAGACGATCCTGCTCCAGCACCTACTCCTTCGCCCCCTCCCCCTGTCGCAAATCTGGATGCAATGCCAGAGTTAAGCGATGAGGATTATTTTAAAGGAGATCCAAATGCCAAGGTTACAATTGTTGAATACACTGACTTCGAGTGTCCTTTCTGCCAAAGAAACCACGGCACAATGGAGCAGTTGCTTGCAGATTACGATGGAAAAGTTAACTGGGTAATCCGTCACTTCCCTCTTTCATTCCACCCCAACGCTCAAAAAGCTTCCGAAGCTACGGAGTGCGCAGGTGAATTGGGAGGCGGTGATGCATTCTTCACAATGGGTGATCAGATCTTTGAAAAAGGTGCCGACAACACACAGCTTGCATCTTACGCAAAGGCAATTGGTTTGGATGAAGCTAAATTTACCGAGTGCCTTGACAGCGATAAGTACGCGCAAAAAGTCAAAGACCAGATGGACGGAGGCGCGGCAGCTGGTGTAAGAGGAACTCCTGGAAATATCATTATTAATAATGATAAGGGAGAAGCTGAATTGGTATCAGGCGCACAACCGATTGGAAACTTTAAGGAGGTTATTGATGGGATGTTTTAGACTTTAGATTTTTGATTATCAATTGACCTATTGGGGGTCACTTGTCGCTGGTCGCTCGTCACGAGTCCAGTGACTAGTGACCAGCGACCCCCAATATTTCAACAACATTAATCTACATATCCTCCTTTTATCATCTCCGCAAATATCTTCGCAACCTCTGCACGATTAATCGGGTCGTTGACTCTGACCGTTCCAACCCGATTTCCATCCTCATCCGTATCACCTGTAATTATTCCAAGACTGGTTGCAGTATATATTGCATCAGCACGCGGATGGCTCTCGGAGAGATCGGAATATCTATCAATCGGTTCAACAATTTCTTCTCCGGTTTCCGGATCGAACGTTCTTTGAAGTTCTTTGCGCGGTTGAATGAGTATTCCAACAGCCTCCAGCATTGTCTGAACCACATCTCCTCTCTTAGCTGAATAATTTACATTCATTCTTCCCTTGTAGACTGATAGTCCCATATCTTCTGCAATCTTTATGTAACCCGCTGACCAGTGGTCTTTGGCAGAAACATTGCTTGGCGGAGCTCCGCCGCCATCCTCAGAGGCGCTGTGACCGGCGGACTCTAACGCCATCTTCGCAATCTCCGCATAAGTCACATTGTTTGCAGGACCATATTCGCCCTTCAGATTTCCCTGCTCATCTTTGTAACCCGATGCAATCCCTGCAAGAAGAATTTTTGCAACCGGCCCCGCGAACCAAGAAGTCGCAGGTACATCTTTGAATGTGATCTCTTTGCCTAGAATCTTTACTTTAAGCTTAGCTCCCTCTTGGACTGCAGCAGATCTCATTTGTTCTTCAGTCACTAATCCTGCTGACTCGCGCATGGATGAAACCGTCGCACCCCTTATAAAGTATCCCCCTCCTCCACTCCCTCTACCACCTCCACTATTCGACGAAGTCCCGGCAGATGCGCTGCTGCCTGCACTGCTACTGCTACTCGAAGAAGCTGAAGATGTTCCACCAACTCCCACAGTAGAGAAGTGAGTTAGATTGGCTGTTAAAGTATTGTTTGCTGTATCCACTGTTGTTGAAAGAGGATCCCAGTCCTGCTTCTCTTCTGACCAGACCATCATTACAAGACCATTTTCATCAAAGCCATTATCAGTAACATCGCTATCCGAATAAGGAATCGTAACAGTTACGCCGGCTCCATCTGACGAGGAGAGAGTTGAAATGTTATTTCCATTGGCGTCCTTTGGAGTAATCGAAAATCCCTTACCCCCTACAATAGTTGTTGTTGCAGTCGTAGAAGCGATCGCTGTTGTTTCTTTTGTCGCAATCGATGCTGAGTCCGTTGAGCTTCCCAGTGCTCCAGCCGGGAAGTTGAGTTCAAATCCATTACCAATGTTTTCATCTCTTACAAATCCTCCTCTACTCGGAGTAAGCGTGGAAGTCTTGCGTTCTTTGATCGTATAACCAGCAATAGCTGAAAGAGCAAAGTTCTGGGTGACTGTACTGCCGGAAACTGCGGTGACC
>CAZYBL010000008.1:10411-19041 GCA_964645805.1 uncultured Candidatus Peribacteria bacterium
GAAGCAGAGGCAGCCGAATATCCATCTGACCTTGCAAATATAGTCCATGCGCCCGGCGTTAAGCTCATTGAGTAATTATTTCCACCACCACTCGTCGTTGTATCTACTTCCTCGAATGCAAAATTACCATTGGCATCCTCTGCGACAATCATAGTATGAACTGTTACACCAGTATTACTGAGCGTTACACGACCCGCGACCGTGGCAGTTGCAGGATTTAATGTGCGCTGAGCCGGTTCTATGTCAGCACTGCTAACGGTAACATTCGATGGAGAAGCACTATCCACACATCCCGGCTTGCCCGCGGAAAGCTGATATGTACCGTTTGGAACCGATATGGAATATCCTCCTGTTGAGGTTGTCTGCCCGTCTAACATGCGCCCATTGGTTGTGTCCAAAAGGAAAACTGTCGCGCCATTCAGACATGCGCTGGAAGTAGAAGTAACAGAACCGGACACTGCATAAACAGTCGGAGGTGAAAATCCTACCGTCGCAGTACTACTTGCAGCTACCGAAATATTGGCCTGCGAACCTATCAGTCCATATCCCGGACTATGGGCCTTTACAGTGTAAGTACCGGCAGGAACATCTATTGAGTATACCCCCGGAGTAGGATTCGCACTTGTATGATTGCCTCTCCCATTTGAATCCTGCGCCTCTACAAACGCATCAGTTACACCTGTAACCGTTACCTCAATAGTTCCTGGCGTTCCTACCGAAAGATTCTGGTTTCCCAATGTTTGATCCGCAGTAACTGTAATATCAGTAAGCGGAGTTAACTCACCTACCCCCGGCAAATATCCATCAATTGTGTAATCGGATCCCGCACGTACTTTTAATGTGAAGTTTCCATCTTCATCCGTGACTGAGCCATTACCTCCACTGGATCCCCAAATCCCAACAAAAGCACCAGCCTGTCCCGTGGTCCCCTGAAGTACCGAACCTGTAACCGTTCCATACTCAGCGCTAGATATCTGCAGATTCTGGCCAGTCAAATTCTCACCATCTACTGTAACTACCAGGGACGGTAGTTCTCCGTACCCGGGAGCAAAACCTCTAAGTTCCCAAGTGCCATTTACAACATACAAAGTGAAATTCCCGGATGAGTCTGTTGGACTATCGGAAAACCTGCCCATCGGATTACCGGAACCGTCTCGCTGTTCCGCCATAACGTGAGCGTAAGATATTGCATTTCCGGATTCGTCCAAAACACGACCAGCAATCGATAATCCTCCCTTCGCAATCTTAAGTACAATATCATCGGTATCACTGTCTCCATCATTGATAATCAACACTCCTTTGCTGTACACATCTGCAGTGTCGTTCATGTCCGTAGCATAGTTTGAAGAATCTGCTACAACAGTAACTTCCACTGAATTTGATGGAGGCATTCCCGGCATAGCGGACTCCAAAAGATAGACTCCATCCGTAAGATTCAAACTGAACTTTCCATCGCTTCTGGATTGCGCTCCCCCACCTCCTCCAATCCCGGCTGTCATCTGCGCAGGCCTTGCCATAATGAAGGCATTTGGAATTGCGGTACCATTTCCATCGACCACAGTTCCGCTAACTGTTCTATCTGTTGCCTGAAGATTGAAAGTGAGCGCTGCATCTGATCCTGCAACTGTTACTTGCTGAGGTTTGGGTGGCAGGAAAGTGAAGTCCGGCATCTGCATTGGTCCCATTCCACGATCTTTTGGCATCCACGGCCCAACTCCAACTTCCCAAGTACCATCCTGAACTGGCAGGGTTACTTCTTTGGTAGCTGCTGTATAGGTCGCTGCACGCACAATATGTCCCCCTGCATCAAAGTTTGTCGGATTAAATCCAAACACATCCAGATCTGTATTTAAAGGAATATTATTAATTGTTACGACAATATTCACGTCGGATGCCCTCAGCGCGAAATCTATAGCACTCGAGCCAGTACCGTTCCTAAGCTCAATATCACGGAAGAATGGTCCTCCCACATAACTCCCGGCACAGAGTGGCGGGATAACAATATGAAAAAAACCATTGCTTAACAGATTAAATGAGTAAGAACCTGTAGAAGTAGTACTCTGGCACGAGAATCCCACCATTCCACCAAGGCAAATCTGCACATTCGCAACACCCGACTCGGTACCGTCTTTCGTCTTATTATTTGCCGTCCCCCCGCCACTTCCATCATCATCATAAACAACTCCCCTGATATATTGAGTACCAGGCTCGGTAAGAAATATTGGCATAGAAGTTTTTGACTCAAGCGTCGTAGCATCCGTATTGTTCGTCTTTATATCAACCGTGTACCCGGATGTTGTAAAGTCTTTCGGAACCGGTGAGTTTGTTATTCCCTGGATAAGGAATCTGATCCTATCGCCAGCTTGTGTAGCTGCACCAGCAGTTGTAACTGTGACTGTACGCGCAGGAGTACTGCAGGCAACCGAATCAATTGTGACCGATCCTATGGATGGCCCATTTATATCATTGTTTTCAATCGACGTTAGTGCATCCTGGCATTCTGAAGCTCCACCATCAGCTACAAATTTGAATCCCTGTGGGAAAGTAAGAACTATTGTTCCCCCCCAAAGGAATTGCTATATCTGCAGGGAACTCTACTTCGTATTTGGTTGTCGAACCTGCCAAAGCGGTCCTAGGCATCACCATAATAGGCTCCATTCCAAACGAGTGGAAATCAAATTCACCGTGGTGCGCTCCTGGACCCAGTCGTCCCCCGCTATCCCTCACACTTTGTGTAGTTGCATCTTTTACGTGACCTGATCCTGTGTTGCTGACTGCATTACCAGAAAGATCCTTTATGTTGATAACTCCTGTTGCTGTTTGTGCTTTTACACGAACAATCTGATCCGGCGGAAGTGTAAAACCACTAATCGTTACAGTAAGATTCCCCGGATCATATGAAATGCTCTTACCCTGCAAATTGGCAGGATTCCCCGGTGGAGATTCTATTGTCCAGTTGTCTAAGTTATTTACATCCCAAGCTCTGTGGCTTGGCCTTCCATTAGTATTATCATTTATACTGAACTGCAAAGGTTCCGAGAATGTAGCAGCAACCGAAAAATTATCCGCATTTACATATTGAAGCAACGGCTTCGTTGAATCAGAAGCAGCTCCATTTACGTTTGTTCCGGTTGTAAATGTAATCGTTTCCACCTGATTCCCGGCTGTACCACTGTCCGCATCAAATCTATTCCCAACGATGTCATTGATATCATCCCTTATCCTTATGTAATGGACAGTGCTTCCGGATAAAAGTGCACTTGGGGATAACGTTGCACTTCGTTCGGCGGAATCATAACTAACATAGACACCCATTTGTGAATCGTTTGAATCGAATCCTGCGCTTCCTCCTGTCCTGCATCCATTTGCATAGTTTCCATCATCATCCTCACACCAAAGCTGAACTGAACCTCCCGATACAGTTGCAGGATCCAGCGCTTCGTTAAAACCAACATAAAAGTCGTATACAGCTCTATCTACTCCCGTTTCATTATTCTGTGGATACGTTGCCTGAACATCCGGACCTGTTGTATCGGCCGCAGAAGCCTGGAAGTATGCCCAATAATCCTCATCCATCATCGGCATGTCCTGTGTATTTCGAATTCCATCCGCAGACTGCCAGTGTCCTCCACTCGGTCCTTCTATATGAAGAACGTAATCAGCTCCAGCAGTTAGAGTGGAACCACCTGTTGAATCTTCGGTACCTGCAGGAGCTTTCTTTCCCGGAGTGATAATCAGTTCATTGTTTGATGCGTTCCAGGCATAGTTGCAATCATCAGGGGCAGCGACATCAGAACCCGTAGAAGCACACGCAAGTAGATTATCGCCCGTTGGTGTCCTCTGTGAAGATGCAAGTACCAAAACATTTTCAACCGACATAATTGATCCATTGCCTCCTGTCTTCATACTCGTACCTGTCCCTGATCCTCCAGGATTGAAGTAAACGCGAATCTTTGCATTTATTGGCAGAGTTCCTCCGGGGCTCGGAACACTGCTCGCAATTGTTGGAGATGCAATGTATTCCCCTCCTCCTCCAAAATTCGAAGTCTGGAAAGCATATGTGGCAGCTGCAGCCAACGAGTTAGTGGCTCCATCCTCAACATCGGTAGTTATAGTAAACGTATACCAGGTACTGGCTGTTAACGTGGCATGCTGGCAAATAATACGGTCACCGTTTTCCAGCTCAACACTCGTGCATAGATTGCTTCCACCTGGAGCTCCTCCTTGGGTATTCCCATCATTAGCCTTTAAATGTACATTTGTTGTATTGACAGTTGATGCATTCAGGGCCGTATCAAGTTGCCGGTCTACAAGTGCATCAAGAGGTACACCGGTACCTCCATCCATAGGACCACCATATTCCGTGGTAGCCAAAGCAAAAGCGTCCGCCGCTAGAAATACTAAGCAAAAAGCCGCGAACGACAAAAACGCCCGAAGGATTTTCCAATTTTTCATGTTAAAAGGGGGAAAAGGTCATTCGGGATATGTTGATAGCATAAAATGGGAATTTTGTGTAGTTTTTGGGGTGAACAGGGAGCAAATATATTTTCTAATAGAGAATGAGCTATTGTGGGTCACTAGTCGCTGGTCGCTTGTCACTAGTCCTAAAGTGAAACCAGCCTGCATCTATTTATTTGACCAGTGACAAGTGACCAGTGACACCCAAAACTTCGAAGCTATTGACAAAACCAATGTTCATCTGACCCCCAATACTCTATTTCCTTTGCAAAACCGACACTGTTTCTATATGCGCCGTATGCGGAAACATATCTACAGGCTGGACTGAGCGGAGTTCATATCCTTTCTTTAGAAAACTCCCCAAATCACGAGCTAATGTTGCAGTATTACATGAGACACAGACAATTTTCTCTGGATCGTGGCTGAGCACTGCATCACGGGCACGCGGATGCAAACCTGTGCGCGGAGGATTTACAATTACTGTTGTGAACTTGTACTTGCCACCGGGTTTAAGCTGACCGCTAAGGACCTGCTCCACTCTCCCTTTGTAAAAACTGATATTCCCGATGCGATTCTTCCCCGCACTCTTAAGCGCATCGTTGATCGCTGAAGCATGACTCTCCACTCCTACAATTTTATTGCAAAAGCGTGACAGATACTGGCCGATTGTTCCCATTCCACAATAAGCATCGAGTACAATGTCGCGTGGTCCTAAGTCAGCCGCATCAGCAACTGCCTGATATAACTTCTCGGCACCAACAGTATTTGTCTGGAAGAACGAATATGGGGAAATTTCAAATTCTAGATCGAATAATCTTTCTTTGATGTAAGGCTCTCCGACAAGTGAATGAATTTTGGGAAGATCCGGTTTGTCATTCACCCCTAAGTTTTCGATTACAAGTAATGACTTGAGCCCTGATCTGCCTCCAAATCTCATAAAGTGTTGGAACAACGGTTCAAGCTCCCTCTTCTTTGCTTTAACTGTGAATGCAATCATATTTTCACCGGTGTTAATCCCACGTCTGAGTAAAAGTGACCTGAGTAATCCCTTATGAGTCTTCGGATTGTAAACAGGCAACTTAGTTGCTTCTAAAAAGTCTCTTACATCTGATAGAAGTGACGGCAACTGCTCATCATACAAATGACATTCCGCAATAGGCATAACAGTCGCCCACTGACCGGGCTGGTGGAAACCTATGCACGGGTTCTCATCATGATAGATAGTTTTGCCTCCTTTCTCTTCTTTTCTGATATTTGCGAATCCGAAACTAAGCTCCAGCTTGTTTCTGTAATGGAAAACCTGTGGGCTTGGAATGATCTTTAGGACCCTTCCGGGCAATTGCTTCCTGAGCTCTTCATCCACCGGAGTTAAATGCTCCAGAGTCTCTTTGACGATTTCTTCCTTATATTCGATCTGCTTGTTATATGGCAAATTCTGCCAAACACACCCGCCGCAATCGTGGCAATGGCCGCATTTGGGAGCTATCTGATCTACGGACTTTTTGAGCACTTTATCCACCCTCCCTTCAGCGTAGCTTCCCTTGTGCTTCCCAATAGTGATTTCTACCTCCTGCCCGGGCAGAGAATTTGGCACGAAAACGGGCATTCCTTCAATATGAACCAGTCCTGAGCCCCCATGTGTCAGTTTTTCAATACTAACAGTGTATTTCTGCCCTAATTTAGGATCAGAAGTCTGCTTTTTTGGCTTAGCAGAGCCTAAATCATCCTTTTTAGATGACCTGACCGAATCCCCCTTTTGCGGGGTAATTTGGGCATCATCAGGCATTGACTTTTTGGTTAAAATACCTTATAAAATATAACTTTAATTACATTATGAGAGGAGCTATCCATCTGCTCATCGGCTTCGTTCTCCTGTGGGGAAGTGTGCTTCCACTGAGTATTGTAGCACAAGTTGGGAGCCAAACAAACTATAGAGAGGCAAATAATCTGCCACTTCTTATTCGTCCTCAAAAGCGTGATCCTGAAATTACATATAAAGCTATCCAGGTTGTTGAGCAACGTACTAGTGCTAAAGAGACCTTAAGTCCGACGTCCGACGTCCGACGTCCGAATCTTCTTCCCGTAGTCGACCAGGAAGATATCCTTGCTCATCACCGAATACTCGCCAACGAAGTACTTCGTGCACTCCCCTCCCAATGCGTTAACTCACTCAAGAACTTCTACGTTCGTTACGATAATCCTAAGCGCAGAGGACTCGCCGGTAAAACTACAATCATTTTAGATGGAACTGTTCCAGACGAAGAGTTTATTGCATTGCTGATTCATGAGTTCGGACATATTACGGACCTTGGATGCATAGAGGGTAATACAAGAGCTGTCGCGAGTGCGTTTAAGGATGGATCTGAAAAGATTTACATGAATGACGCGAGTGTGAGCTTCTATTCCATTTCATGGATCAATGCTAAAGAGAAACAACCTACAGCTGAATCTGATGACTTCGTTAGTGGCTATGCCAAATGGGATCCATTTGAGGACTTCGCGGAGACTTTTGCCTACTACATTTTACAGAATGACTCGTTCAGACAACGCGCAAGAGAGAACCCGGTATTAGCCGCCAAATATAGATGGATGGATCGCAATGTATTCAAGAATTCCAATAAGATTGCGGAAGGAGAATTTGACTGGGAGGGGGAGATTCCTTGGGACACTACTAAGTTGCCATATAGGTGGTTGGCGGATGAGGAAATCGCAATGAGATAAAGTGAATAGTGAATAAAAAGTGAAAAGTGAATAGTGAAAAGTGAAAAGTGAGAGTAGATTATTATCATAGTAACCACTTTTCACTTTTAACTCTTAACTTTTCACTGAACTGTGAGGCCTAGAATACTTTTGGCAATATGGCTAATAACCGATCTGATTCTATTCGTGGGAGTCTACTCCCTCTCCTACTTCCTCCGAGTCGGCTTCATCTTTTCCTCTGATTTTCCATTCGAGCGTTTTCTCGCGGTCGTGATTATCATATCCCCCCTTTGGCTTGGTGTCTTAGCTACAACCAGAACTTTCTATAAAACACGCAATCAATTTACAATCAGAAACCTTTCTTACATCTCTTATTCATGCTTAGTCGGAGTAGCCCTCTTTTCTCTTGCTTATTACTTCAGATATCAACTCTTCTTCTCCCGCCTACTCCTTATATATGCATTTGTACTGAGCGTGATTCTGATCTTTCTTTGGCACCTGATCTTCCAACAAATTCAAAGAAGAATACTCTGCATAAATCCCCCCGCCTTCCCGACTTTAATAATCGGAGTCACACGTGAATCTAAAAGACTAATCGAATTGCTCATAAAGAAAAAAAATCCTCTATGTCCGGTTGCGATTTTGGATGGGCGAGGATTTGAGGATGCGGAAGTTCACGGTATACCTGTAATGGGAAAGCTTAATAAGCTGGAAGAAGTTATGGAGAATCAAAAAATTACCCATCTGATTCAATGTGCTGATCTGGAACAGTCACTAAACTTACTCAGCGCATGTAGAAATAGAAAAATTACATATCTAATGCTTCCATCCGTCCTTGGAATCATCGAGCGCGATGAGCATGTGGATTCTATAGAGGGGATGCCTGTTATTATTGTTTAACGACCTCACCCCAACCCCTCTCCTGCTTCGTTATTGATTTCAAAAATTCAAATGAGTTTATCTTATTCTGGGTATGCCCAGGAGAGGGGCTTATCTAATAAGCCCCCTTCTCCTGTTATTCGAACCCTCTTAAACACAAAGAAAAACTTGATGATCAATTGCAGAGCAGGAGAAGGGGGTTGGGGGATGAGGTCAGACAAAAGGGGTTCCACATCTGCGGAACCCCTTGCTTCGTTTGGCCTCATGCCGTCAAGCTTCGCCGATGCCTCCAATCAATGCGAGCAGTGGCGAAAGCAATTACTATCGCTCGTATTATTTCATCCTATTTTCTTCGCCAGTTCGTGCATGCGGCACCAATGGCGAGTGCTACGGCTACAACTGCCATAATCAGAATGCTATTCGCACTGAGTTCGGGAGCGTTTCGCGAAGGTCCCAATGTGAACGGCAGCATGATCAAAACCAATATCGCTGCGATCAACACGAGAGCCCAGAAGAAGCTGCGATGCATGGACCCTATCTTCCGAACAATCCAAGGGACAATCAGTAACGTAATGGTGCAAGCACAATAGAAC
>CAZYBL010000009.1:0-18321 GCA_964645805.1 uncultured Candidatus Peribacteria bacterium
CATTTAGCATTTTCATTACTTCATCAAGGAGTGAATCAACTTTTGAAAAATCAAGTTGTTTTCCAAAAGACTGCCTCTTGGCAATTTTTATTTGTGTTTCAAGTTCAGCACCAGACCCATAAGCAATTGTTAGAAATCTTTTAAATTCCGCTTCATAACCTCTTCGTCTTCCCTCTGCTATATTCGAAGGTATTGAAATAGCAGAGTTACGTGTCTGTTGAGCTAATCCATAAAGATGCTCTTTCGGATACTGGCTCGTTATTTCCATAACAGCATCTACCAGATCCATTGCTTTTTGCCATACTATGAGATCTTCATATGAGCCCTTTGAAGTCAATTTAACCATAGCAGGGCATTGTAGCAAGTACTGCGCTACTGCGCTACTGCGCTGAATCAAGATTTTGTATAACTAGCCAACAACCATTCTCTATGCTATAAAGTAGCCCTATGCCACGCAGAAAATCTCGACGTCGTCGATCCAGAAAAAAAGACCCTATGCTTAACCTAAGCGAATCGACTATTCGCCACATATCTGGAATAGTCCAGATCGGAGCAGGAGTACTGGTCATGCTTGCCTTAAGAGAACAGGCAGGAGCCGTAGGCGAGTATTTGAACATCGCTCTTACATTCTTTTTGGGTAAATGGGGAATGCTATTCCCACTACTACTGATTGGTTCCGGGATTCTGCATTGGTTTGCAGCTGAAAGTTGTTTCGAAGCCAAACGATCTGTGGGACTTCTGCTTTGCGTACTCGCCTTCTTGGGGATAATGCATATGCAGGCTCCTCTTGAGGACCTTGGAGCTAAAAGGGATGAATTGGCCGGCGCTATAGGATTCGCAGTCAGCCTTCCTTTTGTACTTTTTATGTCCAAGCCAGTTGGATACACGATACTGGGAGCTTTGTTTGTGATTGGCTTGTTTGTTTCTTTTGAACCGAACTTTGGTGCAATTGTTAACTGGGTAATGGAAAAAGTTCGACCGCCAAAGAGAATCTCACGAAGGAGAAGGGCGACTGATGAAGATGAGGAAGATGAATGGGATGAAGAGGAAGAGGAGGAAGATGAAGAGTATGAAGATGATGAAGAGTATGAAGACGATGAAGAATCAGAATTGAATATTATTCGTCCCGCATTTGCGGAGAAAGTCGCGAAAGAAAAGACCAAGAAAAATGTAAAAGAAAAAGTGAAGAAAGCTGATGAAATTCAAATGAAAGACACACGATTTGAGGAATGGACTTTCCCATCATTCGATTTGCTTGATAGCTCCCACAGTGAGCTTACGGTTGATGATGAGGAACTTAAGACCAAGGCAAAACTTATCGAAGAAAAGCTCGAGGAATTTGAAGTTGAGGTAACAGTTCGTGATGCGCGACCCGGTCCAACAGTTACGCAATTTACGCTTGAGCCTTCCGAGGGCGTTAAACTCAGCCGAATCGGAAACTTGAAGAATGATCTTGCTCTGGCCCTTGCAGCTCCAAGTCTTAGGATCGAGGCACCAATTCCAGGTAAATCGCTTGTCGGAATAGAAATGCCAAATGAAAAGCGGACGCTTGTTCACTTGCGGGAGATTCTGGAAAGCCCGGAATTTTCCCAAAGCACTTCTTCGCTGACGCTTCCACTTGGACGCGATGTGTCCGGCGACGCCGTTGTTGCAGATCTTGCAGATATGCCTCACATGCTTATTGCAGGAGCTACAGGATCGGGTAAGTCTGTTTGTATGAATACATTCTTGGCTTCTCTTTTGTACCAGAATGCACCGCACGAACTTAAGCTTATTATGGTTGACCCGAAGAGAGTTGAGCTTGTGCCTTATGATGGAATTCCTCATCTGCTTACCCCGGTAATAACTGAATCGGAAAAAGCTTTGCAGGCCTTCAGGTGGGTTGTCGCGGAAATGGGTCGCCGCCTTCATAGATTTTCCGAAGCTAAGGTCAGAAATATCAATGAGTTTAATGAGAAGCAAATGGAAGAAGAAAATGTTTTACCCAGAGTTGTGCTGGTTGTCGATGAGCTTGCTGATCTTATGATGCGTCAATTCAGGCGTGATACAGAAACTATGGTTATTAGAATTGCACAGATGGCACGTGCAACAGGAATGCATTTGATAATCGCTACTCAGAGGCCGAGTGTTGATGTTATTACAGGTCTTATCAAAGCCAACATTCCAACCCGCATCGCATTCAGAACAGTTAGCGCTGTCGACTCTAGAACAATTATTGACTCAATGGGTGCGGAGGATCTGCTTGGCAAAGGCGATTCACTATACCTGACCGCAACTACTCCAAAGCCGATGCGAATCCAGGGAATCTTCGTCTCAACCAAAGAAGTTGAGCGGGTGATTAACGCAGTCAAAATCGCGGGCGGGGGGAAGGTTACCGAGCAGATTGGAATCGAGGAAGATGAAGAAGATGATTATCAGGCGGATATTCCAGCTGGAGCTTATGACAATATAGATCTGGAAGCTGATGATAACGGAGGTGATGATCTCTTCTTCGAAGCTGTAAGAGTTGTACAAGAAACTGGTAGAGCCTCGGCAAGCTTGCTCCAACGTCAGCTTAAAATCGGGTACGCCAGAGCCGCAAGGTTACTTGATATTATGGAAGATAAAGGAATGATTGGGCCTGCGGATGGGGCGAAGGCGAGGAAGGTTCATATTGGGACGACTCAAAGCTGACCTCATCCCCCAACCCCCTTCTCCTGCTTCTTACGTGAACAACGTATGTTTTTTACCAAATTCAAAACTGATTGGCAGGAGAAGGGGGCTTTTTTAAATTAAAAAGCCCCTCTCCTGTTGCCTGACAAAATCAAACAAAGTAGCAAGTTTTGTTGAAATCATAAACGAAGTAGGAGAGGGGTTGGGGTGAGGTCGGTTAATGCGATACAATCGTTACAGATGCAATTACTTATAGGCACCAACAATTTAGGCAAAGTAATCGAAATCTCGGAAGTTCTTACTGGCCTCGAACTTGATCTTAAAATCCCTAAAGATCTTTCGATTGAACCTGAGCCCGAGGAGTCCGGTTCAACATTCGAAGAGAATGCAGTTGCCAAGGTCAGACATTTTCACGAGCTAAGCGGAAAGATTCCCACTATCTCAGAAGATTCCGGAATCATCATCGACGCGCTCGGGGATGAACTTGGAATTCACACCAGAAGATGGGGAGCGGGACCGGGAGCTTCTGACGAAGAATGGATTGAGTACTTTTTAAAAAGAATGAAAAACGAACCAAACAAAAAAGCATCATTCATCTGCCACTTGGCTTACATTGATCCCAATGGCGAGCTTCATTTATTTGACGGTGAATGCAGAGGAATTATCACAGACGAACTTGAAGCGGATTACCTACCCGGCCTTCCAATCTCCGGATGCTTCCGACCGGAAGGCTTTGAGAGCGTATTCTCAGCACTTAATCTTGAACAAAAAAATAGTACGAGTCATAGGGGTAGGGCATGCCAAAAACTAAGAACGCACCTTTGTCAGAACCTTGATTAGAAGGATTATTTGATAAACAGGATTACAAAGAATCAGTCATCTCTGTGTTTATTATGCAACACAAATTTAATTCTATGTAATCAAGAAAATCATGGTTCAGACAACTGTATGTACATTGTACATACACTAAATCCCGTCATTTTCATCCAATCCCAGTACCTCATTGGCTTTCTTAATCATCTCAACACCAATCTGATGTCTTCCAATTAAATCAGTGCGCTCTGCACCCGCAGGTATAGGAAGGCTGCACCTTGCCAAATCTATTGGATGTACAAGCAATCCTTCGCCCGTTTTTTTCATCTGCAAAGCACGTGCTAGAGACAATGAAGTTTCGCTGGGTACATTTTTCTTTTGCATAGGAAGTACTTTTATTACTTTGTAAGTAATTAGTCAATAGGACTAAAATCTAATTTAATTATCCTCCCCCAAACCTCCTCCACAACCTTCTTAAGCTCATCAACCTCACTCTGAGAAATATCAAAAGCCCTCGTCACCGGATGCTCAGTTCCCTCTCCTATGAATTCAAGCACAAAAGACTTGGGATCCAGCGGACCTCCTTTGCATTCCAAAAGCAAAGCATAAAAGCAAAGTTGCCTGAAGTAATTCCCATCTTCTCTAATGTATTTTTCTGACTTCGGTTGTCCAGTTTTAAAGTCAATCACAGTCGCAATCGACGAGTCCGGAGTAATTAAATCGATCCTATCAATCTTACCCTTGAGAGGAATCTCTCCCCGATAAGTATTGACCCCAAACTCAACTTTATAAATCACCGGGCTGCCCTCAGCTAATCTCTGATCGAAATATCTATCCAAAGCCTCCTCCCCAACTTTTTTTAATCCCCCTTTCTCTTTATCAGTCAAAATCTCACGATCATCCAGATAAGTCTTAAAAGCATTTATGAAATTTTCCTTGTTCATAACCTTCCCCTGCTGAACCGAAAGCCCCCACTTCTTCATAGCTTCATGTACCGCATTTCCATAAACAAAGCTTGGATCTTTTGCTTGCGGAATCCGGAGCAAGTCAATCTCCAAAAACATCTGAGGATCTTCCAAAAAATGATTAAGTCCTGTGGCCGAAAGCGAATAATCCTCAAGTCTCTTCTTTAAGAAGGCCTCCATTTCTGAATCCAGCTTTCTCGCAGGTTCATATAAAAGTGATGATGCAGATTTAGAATCCTCAAGCTCATGCAATTCTTCTTTTAACTCCCCTGCTTCGGCGAAAAATGAGGAAGGTGAAACTTCTCTAAGTTTATTTTCGGAAGTTAGAGCTTTAGGACATGTGAATATTAATTCATCCTTAGCCCTGGTCATTGCAACAAATGCAACTCTTCTCTCGTCCTGCCTTTTCTCATATGACTTTTGATCTTTCTCCCATCCGAATAATAAATCCTCAGGAATTGAAATCGAGGAAGGATTTCTTCTCTTATCCCAATGTCCTTCCCGGAAGTTTGGAAGTATTACAACTTTAAATTCAAGACCTTTGCTTTGGTGCGCGGTCATTAGCTGAACTCCGGATTCAACTAGATGTGGTAGCTCATAACTTAGCCTTAAATTCGCATAGCTCGGATTCTCGTAGTAGCTAAGATCATCCAGAAAAGCCTTGAAAGAAAAATTGGACTGTTCATAGGCTCTATTTTTCACGCGATCAAAGAATTCCTGAAGCGCCGCAAACTCAATCGGGTCATCAATTTCTTTAACCGACTTGATTAGTCCTGTTTCTTTAAGTAAATGTTCAAGGGTATCAACCACAGTCCTGCTTTCTAATTTATTATGAAGATCCAAAATTACATCTCTGGCATTAACTAAGCTCCCTTTATCCCTAAGCTCTTCTTCCTCTAACTTCAAAATCAACTCGAGCAAAGTTTTCTCATCTTCAATCCTCCTAATAAAAAGCTCTGCTAAATCAGCGCTATTGCATCCAAAACACTCGCAACCCATGGCTGCAGCTAAATTTGATGAATTCGCCGGATTTTCTACCGCTTTTAAGATTGCGACAGCCTGCATCACAGATCTGTGCGAGAGCAAATCAACTTTGCCTTTCATTTGAACTGGAATCCCCTTCGCACTTAGAACTTCGTAAATTGGATTAAGTTCTTTGTTTGTCTGAACCAGAATTGCAACGTCTCCAGGTTCAATTCCCGCATCAATCTTACCCTGAACAATATCTGCAGTCACCCAAGGCTCTGTAGCATCACTTTTAGTCAAAAACATTTCAGGCTCAAGTCCAGACTTTCCAGAGAAAGCTTTTAGATCTTTACTAATGTCTTCAACACTACCAACTAACCTTTCCGTGTTTTTATCAATCAAAGATCCCGCACAATTTAATATCTCCTGTGTACACCTAAAACTTTCTTCAAGAGTAATCACTGGAGCATCTGGGAACCTATCTCTGAATGATAAGATATTTTGCAAGTTCGCCCCCTGAAATCTGTAAATCGCCTGATCATCATCCCCTACTACAAAAAGATTCGGTTCATGATCCACTCCTTTATAGCTTGTCAGAAGTTCTACTAATCTATATTGCGTCCCATTTGTATCCTGAAACTCATCGACAAGAATGTACTGATATCTTTCCTGAAGTGATTCAAGCAACCAATCATTTTCCCCAAACGCTTTGGTTACATACAAAATCATATCCTCATAGTCGTACCTCCCGGTCTTCTCGAGCATTTCCTGATAATCAAAAAAGACTTCAACAAGCTCTCTGAACTTTCTGGCCTTAAGCAAATTTTTCTCGTGTGCTTTTGTTCCCTCACGACTTTTCTGTGACATCTCCAAATCATATTGATCTGCAATCTCAAGAAGTTCACTCTTATCGGTCTTTCCTTCCCTTTTAAGCTCAGAAATCCTGGCAATAATTTGGCCTGTTCTGGAATAAGGCGACTTGCGATTTACCAGTTTAATATCAGGCAATCTCTGATCTATAATTTTATTCAATTCACGCGTTCTCTCGATATCACTGATGTGTTCCAAAGCAGACCACTCATCAAACACAATCGGATTTTCTTGAATTAAGTCATTACAAAAAGAATGGAAGTTTTTGATTGTAATTGAGTAAGCATCAGGTCCAATTAGCTTCCTCAAACGCTCTCTCATTTCTGTCGCAGCATTTACAGAAAAAGTCAAACAAAGTATATTACTCGGCCGCATCTGCGTTTTACGCAAAATATTTGCAGTCCTGATTGCAACCGTGTGAGTCTTACCAGTCCCAGGCCCTGCAACTACCATCACAGGTCCTTCAATTGTATCTACAGCTTTTTTTTGTTGAGCATTCAGGCGAGAATAAAGAGCATCAAATAGTTTGGATGACTTTTTGGCTTTAACTGGTGCTGGAACTGGTTTTACTGTCGGCATAGATCGGAATTATAGCCGAAAATGTATCATTTAACATCTATGACAATACACAACATTTTCTTGCCACAAACAAGCCATCTCTTCTTCCCATCATGTAAAATACTTCAAAACATTTCTTTATACCCTTCCCAATTCATTCTTATGAAAATCGGTTCAATCGCTAAAGTGCTAGTCCTCCTTGGAGCACTTAACTGGGGTCTTGTAGGTGTCGGATCCCTAATCGGCAGCGACTTAAACGTCGTCAGCATGATTGTCGGAGGCATGCCTGATGTTGAGGCAGTAGTTTACGCACTCATCGGTATTGCTGCTTTGTACATCATTTTCAATAAGAAGAAGTAGAGCAACAGTTAACAATTAACACGCAAAAACTATAAATCTCTAAAGATTTATGGTTTTTGCTTTAACAATTAACAATTAACTTTTCTAAAACATCAAAAAATGATATCTTGCGCTGCTCACATGAAAACTTTTCGATATCTATCATTTAAGGTTTATAAAGATGCGAAAAATCTTCGCAAACTGGTTAAAGCCCTTATCAAAAAATTCCCTAAAGATGAGCAATACACACTAGGAAAACAGATATATCGTGCTTGTAACTCAATACTGCTGAATATTGCCGAAGGCTCAGCAAAAAACTCGGATAAAGATTTTGCTAGGTATTTGGAAATATCAATCAGCTCCACCAATGAAGTTGTATCTGGTTTCGATCTTGCTAAAGACGATAATCTGATAACTGAGGAAGCTTTTGAACAAGTAAAAATTGAGTCAGAAAACGTAATCAAACAACTCGGAGGCTTCATTAAAAAATTAAAAGTTAATTGTTAATTGTTAATTGTTAATTGTTAAGCACTAGCCAATTCGTAAGCGCAGTGATCACACTTAAGATACTTACTCCCCTCCCTTACAAGCTCAATCAAAGTCCCCCTCCTACACTCCGGACAAAGCTTACCCTGACTAAACGCCTGCACTGCAGAGAATCCGACTCGTTTTGGAATGCCTCCCTGCTCTCTGATAGTCATCGAGCGCGGGTGGTCGCGCATCTTTTGTAAAACCTTAGCTTCAATCTGTCGAATTCTTTCGCGAGTGACTCCAAATTCTTTTCCAACCTCTTCAAGCGTATGACCGATGCCATCTTTGAGTCCAAATCGCATTTCGATAATCTTCCTCTCCCTGGGAGTTAAGAATTCAAGCATCGCGTGAACATTTTCTTTTCTAAGCTGCCTATTAGTCGCATCAAATGGATTGATTGCTTCTTCGTCCTCGATGAAGTCCCCAAGCTTGCTATCCTCCTCTGAACCTACGGGAGATTCCAGCGAAATAATATCCTGGCTGATCTTCTGGATATGTCTGACTTTCTTAATATCCATTTCCATCTCAACAGCCAACTCCTCAACAGTGGGCTCGCGTCCAAGTTCCTGAACTAATCTGCGCTGAGTGTGCGTTAGTTTATTAATCGTCTCTACCATATGAACCGGAATTCTGATTGTTCTTGCCTGATCTGCTATCGCGCGCGTGATCGCCTGGCGGATCCACCATGTTGCATAAGTTGAAAACTTAAATCCTCTTTCGGGATCGAATTTTTCAACAGCTCTGAATAATCCAATGTTTCCTTCTTGAATGAGATCCAGGAAACTTAGTCCCCTTCCAATATATTTCTTGGCAATAGAAACAACTAATCGGAGGTTCGCTTCAGCTAACTGTTGCTTCGCCGACGCATCTCCCTTTCTGATCCTTCGCGCCAACTCAACTTCTTTCTTTGCATCAATAAGTGGGACGCGCCCAATCTCGGACAAATACATCCTGACTGAGTCGTTGCTAATTTCCAAAAGATCAACTTCTCTCTCTCTACGTCTCTTCGTCTTTTCCTCCTCAGTCAAATCTTTTTCATCGATTGCAATACCGGCAGTAGCAATAACATCCAGAGCTTCACCATCGCCTTTGCCCACTTTTGAAACCGACCCTACTTCCTCGGTTGCATCATCCGAATCATCATCATCCCCATCCCCAAACGATGCAACCTCAGTTAAATCTTGTGTCGGCTCCGGAATATCAAGAGCCTGCTTTCCCTGTTTTTCCCAAATAAGAGCATCCTTAACATCGATTACTTGAATACCAAGATCGACAAGCAATGTATAAATATCATCCAAAAGCGCAATATTCTCCTCCGCATCTGGAACAGCCCCCATTACCTCCTGATGAGTTACATAACGCTGTTCCCGTCCCTTTTTAATCAAATGCTTTACAGCCTCCGGGAACTTCTTCAAGTCGTCATCGGTTGGTTGCACGATGAATTTGCGCGGATGTGAAGCCATTTAGAGGCAGTATAATGAAAAAAATGCTTTAGCCAAGCTTATCTTGCACAAAATTGACAATTGACAAATTACTTAAGTCTAATTCTACTATGCTTTTCCTTTTCTCTCTGCATGCTTTTTAGCCCGTTGATATTTTTCATCTGTTCTTATGCTCGCATGCGTCGCATTTGGATCACCGGATCTTCTAGCAAATTGTCTCTGAAAATTCTCTCGCTCTCCGACAAATTGTTTTTTAAATGTGTTTTCGGCGTGTGTAAATTCAGCTAGTCCCGGAATATCATCCTTGCCTTCTACTAATTCAAATGCTTTTAATAGTTTGGAAGCTCTGTCCTTATTAAAATCCCTACTCACACAACAAGCCCTAAATTCAACGGGTGCTATATCGAGAAGTTGCCTCATGCCCATTTGTCGTACTGCAGGAGAATTTGAATTTAATTTTGCGAGAACTTTTGTCATATCAAGCGTACCGCCACCACCCCCAACCTCTTGCTCTTCATCTGGAACACTAATGCCTAACCATTTCTCCACCCATAAACGCATTAGATTTACATCACCTTTTTTTACGCGCTTAGAGAGAAACTTTGAATCAAAGGCTGGATTTTCGAATGCAATTCCATAAAGAAAATCATCCACAGCACCTATTACCCTTGTATCACTGTGCTTTCTTCCAACTTCTCTAATTATCTCGGAAGGCCTAGCATCATCAGCTTCTTCACCTTTTGTATCAACAACCTTTGCTCTTACTTCCAACAACATCATAGCCCATGGAACATTTGCATTAAAAATATCTTTCAAGCCTGCAACATTGGCTTCCGCTGCTTTTCTAAGATTCTCCACTGCTTCACCACCTCTTTTTTCAACTGCCTTTCTTCTCTCCTCAAGCTGAGCCCGATCCTCTAGAAAATGTAAAATTGCCTGTTCCATTTCGGGCCACGGTTTTTCTTGCTCTGTTTTTTCGGAAACAACAACAGAAACATCATCACCCAAAACACCGAGTTGCTGCTTTGCCGCATCCGCCGCATCGAATGTATCAGTCCCCGTCCCTTCTGTGGCAGCCTGCTGATGTTCCGCAAGAGACATAGCCGGTTTTTTCGCCCACTTAGGAGGTTTCTTGGGGCGTTCTTTTGGTATCGGTGGCGGAGTTTCGCCAGTTTCCTTCCCCGTTTCTTCTTCAGCTTCACTAACAACTTCATTATCTTCAGTCTTTCCTGGAACTTCCATTTTGTCTTCAGGTAGAGACGGTAACTCAACCACTTGCCCCCCCCTTCTCATCTTCTTAAGAACCAAATCCGTAAACATTTCATCTGTAATAGCAAAAATGCGGATGCGGGTAATATCTGTTTCAACTTTTATCTGAACTCCTTCCCTACCTAAAAATACAAATGTAGAAGAATCTATATTTAATGCTATACCCTTTTCTCGTTCTGCTAATTTTAGATTATCTGGATCTTCTACTATCAATTTTCCCAACGAATCATCATCATCCCTCATATGATGTCCGACATTGTCTACATCAACAAAATATGTATGGCCTTGTGGTTCTTGTTTAGCTTCTTCCACTGCCTCAAATGTTGGCTCATCTTCTGGCATAGTAAAATTTAATAATTAAGGAATCCTTTTTATCACCCTAATCCATACTATGCAAGTTCATTGGCTTCTAAAGATATACACAACCAAGATTTCCCCTTCATGATCACAAAATCTCTTGTTCTCTTTGGCTTTGTTAATTGTTAAGTGTTAACTGTTAATTGTTAATCGTCACCCCGTCATCCTCGCCAACTTAAGCACCTGCTGATATTGATTCATAAGAACCGCAGCCTCGTTTTCTTTTCCTTCTCGCTGAGCTTTGACTAGTTCTTTTGTAATCTCGCGTTGCTTCTTGCGTATAGTATCCTGATTCGCACGTTGGCAATTGGCCCTGATTTCTCTTGTCGCGATGCTGTCTGACCAGTCCGTGAGTCCATGATGCTCGCAATAAAGAAGAAGTATTCCCACTCTTTCTCTGTCTTCTTCCGGAAGGTCCAAAGTTTCCGGGCTTATTTGCTTTTGATCTTCGGGGATACTTTTGATTGATTCAAATAACGATTTTGCAAAACCTTCCTCAGGTGGAATAAGCTCGGATAAGTACTCGCGCTGTGATGGGTATATTACAAAAAGCCCCAGTGCAATCTCTATCCTGGTAAATATATCCGGTTTCTTGTCTCCCTCCTTTTGTTCAACTATCTGAGGCGTGATGATAATAGAATCTTTGAATTTGACCAGATCTTCCCTGAGTGTCGCAGGTGTTGTACCAAGTGCAGAAGCTGCCCTTTTGGTCTCGTGCTCTTTTTCTACCGAGGACTTGAGTGAATCTAAAAGCGGAAGAAGTCTTTGTAATCCTTTTGTTTTACCTTCGGTTGATGATGTATCTAGTTTTTCTAAATCCTTCAGCACACCATCCATGTAAGACTCGCCACCTCCATCCATAATCTTTTTAAGCAACTTCGAATCTTTTCTCGCCGCTTCATCCGGATCTTTTTGCTCGAGTGCAATTGAATTAACCGCTAATCCTTCGTTCTTGCATAGAATGAATGATCTCTCCGCAGCATCCTTGCCTGCTTTGTCCTGATCTAAACAGAGCACTACTTTATCTGTATATCGTTTAAGCATTTTCGCATGCTCTTCTGTAAGCGCAGTACCGCTAACCGCAACAGCATTGCTTACTCCGACTTGATGACACGCAATTACATCGAAGTAACCTTCGACTAGTATTACAGTTTTGGATTCTCTAATTGTTTCCTTTGCATAATGCAATCCGTAAAGCACTTTCGATTTATTATAAAGAGGACCCTCCGCAGAATTTATATACTTCGCATCATCCTCCCCAATTGTTCTTCCTCCAAACCCGACCAGGTCACCGCGATGATCGATGATCGGGAACATTATTCTGTTTCTGAATCGATCGTAGATTTTTCCTTCTTTTAAATCTTTTTGTATCCCCAGCCCCGCATCAATTATCTCTTTTCTGCTGAAACCTTTTTTAAGAAGATGCTGGTAAGTGTCGGAAAATGAATCAGGGGCGAATCCTATTCCAAATTTTTTGGCAATCTTTCCATCAATTTTCCTGTTTTTCAGGTACTCCTGAGCTGCCTTGTTATCTTTGAGCTTTGAATAATAAAAAGCATTCACTTCTTTTAAACAATCCTTCAACCGATCCTTTTCTTCTTTTCCGGATCCCGGATGCCGGATTCCGGCCCCCTCTAGTGTAACTCCAGTCCTATCAGCCAAGTCTTTTAACGCCTGCCTAAAATCACAACCCTCGATTGCTTGATAGAAACTAAATATGTCTCCTCCAGTTTGACACGCAAAGCAGTACGCGATGCCTTTGTCCGGTGAAATCTGAAGGCTAGGACGTGTATCGTTGTGGAAAGGACAGAGTGCCTTGAACTGCCTCCCTTTCTTTACAAGCTGGCAATATTGGCCAACAAGCTCTTCTATAGGCAGCCGGGCTTTTATATCGGTGACGGGATCCATGGCGGGGCAATGGATTATAAAGCATTTATTAAAGTTTTTCCTACCCCATCTATTGACATCGTTCCAGAATAAAGAATACTAGACCTCCTAATTTATTACACTCAACTTATATGTTAGGTTACCCTACAGTCGATGAATTCATTGATGAAGTTATTGGTTTGGATAACCCGCCAACACATGAAGATTACAGGGAAGCAATAGATGTTGGAACAAGCCACTATGCAAACGGGCATGCAGATACATGTTTAGCACAATTGCGAGATTATTCCTTAATAGAAACAGTAGATGGCAAGCCTGTGTTTGCCGACCGCACAGATCTGTATAAACACCTTGGAGTAGAACAAGCCGACATTCTAGCTTTCATATATGCAGTTGAGCAAAAATTCAATGTTGAAATTCCAATAAGAGAAATAATCAAATATGTTTTACAGGGAACCGATGCAGAAACCATAAAGGATGCTCTAGATTTAGGTTTAGTTAATGACTCCGAATCTGCAATGGAAGAATTCGGCGCACCTTCCGAAGAATCTGAACATCCACCAGTTTCTATGGGCAGACTACGTGATTATTACGCTTGGAAGCTACAAGGAATGTGTGGAGCGTAGAGTTTTTTGGGAATACAGCGACACCTCTGGATAATAAGAATTACAGATGTGCGGTTATTGGGTATAATCCCTAATATAATCACTTGAAAACGCTTTCTTTTTCTAATAGCATCCATCCCCGATTACCAATCTATACTATGACAGAGCAACCAACAGATGATTCAGCAATAATAAAACAGGCAGCAGAAGCTTACACTGATGGATTTCGGGGAGGAGACAGGAAATTTGCCGGTCTTTTTGCACAAGCATTTAACCGCGACGATGCAATACTAGCAAGAACAGGTAGATTTCTTAGTAGACGCGACTGCACCAGAAATTTAAGCGAATACTTTATTCAAATGGTTGCAAAGAGAGATATCGCAGATAGAGTAATTGCACTATTTAGAAAGAATGAGCCTCAAGTACCAGAAAGAAGAACTACTTCTGCTAGTTACTAACTAAACCACCAAATTAACCAATCTCCCCTCAACATAAATCTCTTTCTTGGGCTTTTTGCCATCCAAAAACTTCTTAACGTTCCCAACCTCTTTAGCCACTTTAATTGCATCCTCTTTACTAACATCAGCATCAGCTTCGAACTCCCCACGTAGCTTCCCATTAACCTGAACTGCAATCGTAATCGTATCGGTCTTGATCAGTTTAGGATCAAACTTGGGCCAATCCTGCTCAATTACAAATCCCTTCTTGCCCTCCGTAGCCTCTTGACGGCCATAGCTTTGGCGACGGCTGTTGGCGGAGGAGGGTCCTTCCATTTTCTCCCAAAGCTCTTCTGCTAAATGTGGAGCAAGTGGAGCGAGGAGCTTGATGAAAGTTAGAGCTGATTCTTTATCAATCCCCTCCTTATCTGTTAAGTTCAAAAACTCCATTAAAGCTGCAATTGCTGTGTTAAATCTGAATGCTTTCACCTCCTCTGTAACTTTCTTAATAGTCTTATGCAGCCCTGCAGTAAGCGCTTTTGTCTGATCACAATATTTATTCTGTACAATTAATTTATACGCCTTCCTGACAAATCTATCGAGCCCCTTAATTCCAGTATCACTCCAATCTCCTCCATACATAAACGGACCCATAAACATCATATAAAGCCGGAGGACATCTGATCCGTACTTCTCCACAAATTCATCCGGGCTAACTACATTGCCCCTCTTACTCATCTTCGATCCATCCTTTGTTATCAAGCCCTGATGTAATAATTTTTTAAATGGTTCAGAGTGCTCTGCAAATCCAAAATCTTTAAGAGCCATAGAAACAAAACGCGCATATATCAGATGCATACATGCATGTTCCGGACCTCCTATATAAAAATCAACCGGCATCCAGTTTTTCTCTACCGACTTTGGAATGAATTTTTTCTGGCTGCCTTCTGCAAGGAATCTGTATTCATAAAAAGACGAACAGACAAAAGTATCCATGGTGTCCACTTCTGGCGTCCAACCTTTCCCAAATATTTTTTCAACTCTTTTTACTAATTCTTTGGATTGAGCAAGCGGAGACTTACCCTTCGGTTTAAACTCAACATCATTAGGAAGTTCCCACGGCAAATGCTTCTCTGGAATTGGATGAGGATTGCCTTCCGGATCATAAACAATTGGAATCGGAGCACCCCAATAACGCTGGCGGGAAATAAGCCAGTCGCGAATTTTAAATTGAATTTTCGAACAACCTTTCTTTTGTTTTTCCAAATCACTAATTATTGCCTTTCTACCTTCAACAATATCCATCCCTGAATAAGATCCTGAATCTACAATGCTACCTTTGACATTGTATTTATCAATATCATCGTAAACAAATGATTCACCTTTATCTGATTTAATACTCTGAACAATTTCAAATCCATACTTTTTCGCAAAATCCATATCGCGTTGATCATGCGCCGGCACTCCCATCACAACACCAGTCCCAAAATTCATAAGAACATAATCTGCTACCCACAAATCAATCTCTTTCCCAGTAAATGGATGTATAACCTTTGCACCTGTATCGACACCTGTCTTTTCTTTTCCTTCTGCCATACGATTAATTTCGGTTTTTTTTGCTGCCTCTTGTTTGTATTTCTCAACTCTTTTCTTGCATTCATCTTTCACAATATTTTCCAATTCTGGATGCTCAGGTGAAATTACAACAAAAGTAACACCATATAGCGTATCAACCGTGGTGGTATAAGTATTTAGAACAATATCTGTATCTTTTACTTTCCAGGAAACATCACAACCTTCGCTTTTCCCTATCCAGTTTTTTTGCATGAGTTTAGTTTTTTTCGGCCAATCAATTTCTTCCAAACCCTCTAATAACTGATCTGAGTAATCTGTAATCTTCCAATACCACTGAGTCAAAGGCTTTTGTTCAACTTCCGATTCGCACCTCTCACATTTCCCATCCCAAACCTGCTCGTTTGCAAGAACAGTCTGACAACTCGGACAGAAATTAACATTTCCTTCTTTCCTATAAGCAAGATCATTCTTAAACATCTGCAAAAACAACCATTGTGTCCACTTATAATACTCCTTCTCTGAAGTATTAAGTGTTTTGTTCCAATCATACATACATCCCATTCTCTTAAATTGTTTAATGATGTAATCAACATTCTCCTGAGTCGAATCGTGCGGATGCTTACCTTTCTTGATTGCATTGTTTTCCGCGGGCAAACCAAATGCATCAAATCCAATAGGATGAAAAACATCCTTGCCTTGCATTTTTTTGAATCTTGCAAACGAGTCTGGAACCGAATATTGAAACCAATGTCCTACATGTAATTTTGACCCGCTCGGATACGGGAACATCACAAGACAATAATAAGGATCCTTGGCTTTCTTGAAATCAACTTCAAACACTTTCTTCTCTTCCCATTTCTCTTGCCACTTCTTCTCGACTGACGACGGATCGTATTCTTTCATGCTGTAAAGGTTACAGCTTGATGGGGGGATTAGACAAATAAAAATAACCTACCTTACTTACCGTACCCCTGCCTGCCGGCAGGCAGGTACCGGACCTACCTTACCTAACACTAATTGCATCAAAATCTTGCACCACCACTCAATACATGCAACAATAGCTCTCTCAATGGCACGCCTACCAACAGTGGCCATCATCGGAAGACCTAATACTGGTAAATCTACGCTATTCAATCGCCTTGTAGGGCATAGGAAGGCAATCGTGTCTGACGTACCTGGAACTACGCGCGATCAGGTTGCAGGAAGAGTAGAAACAGATTCAATCGACTTTTTGCTTATGGACACCGGAGGTATGGGTGGCGGATCGGTGGATAGAGAGTTTGAGGATAATGTACAAGTGCAATCGACCATTGCGCTTGAGAATGCGGATTTGATTTTATTTACTATTAATTCAAGAGAAGACCTGACCGCAAGTGACTTTGATATAATTGAGGATCTGAGAAGGAAGAAGAAGTCACATGTTCCCGTGATTGCAGTTCTGACCAAGTGTGATGACCACACCAGAACCGAAGAGATTTTGCCTGAATATTACGCACTTGATATTGCTGACGAGATCATTCCAGTCAGTGCAATGCATAATGCTGGAGTTGAAGAGTTAACTACAGAAATAACTGATCGTTTGTCAGAAATGAATTTTGAAACTCCGACGTCCGATGTCCGACGTCCGACGTCCGAATCACCTAGAATTGCAATTATTGGTAAGCCGAATGTGGGAAAAAGTTCTCTTATAAATGCTTTCGGCTCATCAGACCTTTTAGTTTCGGAAGTTCCCGGAACAACAAGAGACGCTGTTGATATTTCTATCAAGTATCATGACCAAGAATATATATTCATTGATACTGCAGGCATTAAAAAGAGCAAGAGTATTAGTGAAGGTATCGAGACTTATGCATACATGAGAAGCATCCAGGCACTGGAAGAAGCGGATATTGCAGTGCTAATAATCGATGCAACTGAACCTGTTAGCAAACAAGATAAAAGAATTGCCAGGCTCGCTATCGAAGAAGGTAAAGGATTGATTGTTCTTCTGAATAAGTCTGACAAGCTTTCCGGTCCCGAAAAAGAAATTACGATGGAGAACGCAAAAAATGAATTATTCTTCTGCAAATTCGCACCATTCCTATGTGTCTCGGCAGAAACCAGGAAGGACATTGTAAAGATTTTTGATTTGATTGAGATGGTGAATCTTAGCAGAACAAGAAGGATTGCAACCAAAGCATTAAACGACTGGTTTAAATCTCAGACTGTCGGCAAGGGAATATCTACCACCAAGCTTATAACTCAAGCAGAAGAAATTCCTCCGACATTTGTGTTATTTGCCAAGAATCCAAAGCAAATTCATTTAAATCAGATTAAAGCATTGGAAAAGAGTTTGAGGAGTACATTTGGGTTTGATGGGACTCCGGTTAGGTGGGTGACAAAATCATCCTAATTGTTTCGGTCGATGTCGATCTTTAACCCTTCCATCCTCATGAATCGGAAGCGGGAATTCTTTGATTACATGCTCCAGCTTATCCATAAGCTTCACTGGATCATCATCCATGACCATGTTAGGCGGAATTTTTCTCATGCATAACTCTTGTATAACGTGAGGGATCGAATTACTTATACCACCAGTATTGGTAAGAATGCCAAACGGTCGGCCTTCATCATACGCAATCGTAAGCTCGTTTAGAGTCCCCACACCTCCACTAACAAACACAACACCATCCGATGACCGGATGTTGATGATATCTCTCTCCATAAATCCTTGACCGGTATAGATAATCATATCGTGACCATGAGGAGAGTGGTATTCATTAACATGTTCATAGAAAGAAAATGCAGGCGAGATACCAAGCGTGAATGCATCAAATTCTTCAGCACCTTCCAACGCATCATTTGGAAATCCCGGACATGCTCCATTAATAAAGATATGACCTCGCTTTCCAATCTCGCGACCAAGTTCCCTAGCCATTTCCCTTGCATGCTCATCTTCTAGCTGAGGTCCGCTTGCGGATCCCATCACTCCGATTTTTAGTTTATGGAAATGTTTCTTATCTTTCATATTTGTATTGTAAACGAAGTGAGTTTTTATATCACATAAAACTAAGAC
>CAZYBL010000010.1:0-17577 GCA_964645805.1 uncultured Candidatus Peribacteria bacterium
GACATTTTTCTGCCAACACCATCTCTGTGATATTTTCCAAACTCCGTAATCTGTACACAAATATCGTTATTTATAACCGGCCCATCTATACATAACCTGATTCCTAATGGATCCACCGTGCAGTTTCCGCAAAGCCCATATCCGCACTTCATATATCGCTCGAGGCTGAGTTGTGAGGGTATTTTTTTGTCCGACGATACTCCCGAGGCTGCCTTAAGCATCATCTCCGGTCCGCAAGCGAATAACTGATCGAAGTTCTCCCCTCCTTCAATCATCTCGGAAAGCTCACTTACATTATATCCTTTGTAGCCTTCTGAACCGTCATCCGTTGCAACGTGCAAAGTAACCCCATCAATCGAATTTAACTCATCCAAATAAAGCAAATGATCTTTCGATCTGGCTCCTACGAACACATGCACATCACATCCATTTTTGACTGCTTCATTTGCGACAAAATACATCGGAGCAGCTCCATAACCTCCAGCTAGAAGAGCAAGTTTTTGACCTTTCTCCCACTCATAAAAAGTCCCAAATGGACCGCGAAGGCCGACCAAGTCCCCTTCCTTCATTTTAAAAAGCTCCCCCGTCGCTTCACCAACGTTGCAGATTGTGAATTTAATCTGAGAATCATCATCATAAGCAATACTTATCGGAATCTCATCTACCCCCGGAATCCAGATCATTGCGAATTGCCCAGGCTTAGCATCAAGACTGACATTAAAAGTAAAAGTTCTGACATCATCAGTTTCCCGTTTTATTGAAGTAATCCTATAAGTTGTTGGAAGTCGATTCTGCATAAACTCTCAACCTAATTGTCAATTGTCAATTGTCAATTGTCAATTGTTTATCATTCCTCCCACCAACTCAGAAACATCCTCAATACCCTCAGACTGACACCACCCACTCATTTCATCACAGACTTTTTTGAATACATCCTGCCCTCTATCACCAATCGCAGTCCCGATTCCTATAAGCGACGCTCCAGCGAGCATCATTTCAAGTGCATCTTCACCAGTATGCACTCCACCTGTTCCAATTATGGGAAGTTTCCCTTCAGTTGCTTTGTAAACATCATAAACACATCTGACCGCAATGGGTTTAAGACCCGGTCCGGAAAGCCCTCCGACCTTGTTGGATAAAATCGGCTGACGGCTCTTTAAGTCAATTGCCATACCCGGACCAAAAGTATTTACAGCAGTAAAACCATCCGCTCCAGCCTCTGCGCAAGCTAAAGCAACTGCTCCAATATCATCAACATTCGGGGAAAGTTTGACGAATACCGGAACATCTCCGCTAACTTTTTTAACTTCCTCTGTAACTTTCTTGGAATCTGGAGCTGAGCAAGCGAATGGCTTCCCTAATTCATCCTCCACATTTGGGCAACTGATATTAACTTCCAGAAAATCCGGTCCAAGCCCACATACAATTTCTGCAATTGCTACAAAGTCTTCAACTTTGCCAGCAACAATGTTTGCAATGAGTGGAACCCTCTTATCCTTCATATACTCCCCAATCTCCTCCTTCGCTTTCTCCGGCCCCGCATCCGGAAGCCCGACTGCATTTAATGTCCAGTGCTCATTTGCAATAACTGTCGGATTTGGATGACCTTTGTGCTCACGAATCCAGAGAGATTTAGTCGTAACTCCCCCCGCCCCATTCTCCGCAACCTTTTTCCAACTGGAGGCAGTTACTCCCCAGATGCCTGAGGCTAATATAGTTGGATTCTGGAATGTAACACCGAGGATGGTTTGGGAGAGGTTCATTGTGAATAGTATACACAGATTTGTAACTGGTCTCATCTTAACCTCTTTTAATCTTCCCTCTCCCCTCGGGAGAGGGGCTAGGGGAGAGGGAGTGATCAAGGGATGGGACCAGGGGGATGAGGTCGGCTATCCAACCACGGCTCTCATAAAAGCATTAAACAACGGCTGTGGACGATGCGGCCTACTCTTAAACTCCGGATGAAACTGGGAACCCAGCATAAATGGATGTCCTTTGACCTCAACTATCTCCATTAGTTTAGTTTCAGGCCATTCCCCGCTAAATACTAATCCTTTATCTTCCAACTTTTTCCTAAGTGCATTGTTAAATTCATAACGATGCCTGTGACGTTCAGAAATAGTATTATCATCTCCAATCTGACCCGCATCCTCATAAGCCTTGTAAGCCAGAGTCCCCTTCTTGAGTTTACAACTATACGCACCTAATCTGAGTGTTCCACCTTTTGCTCTGTTCTTATGCTGACCCGGCAGGAAATGGACTACATATTTCGATCTTGGAACCTGTCCCGGTTCATCAAACTCCTCTGATGTCAGCTGAGGATCTTTTAGTTTGGCTCTGGCAAATTCAATCGCGAGTATTTGAGCTCCTAAACATAATCCTAGATATGGAACTTTATTCGTGCGTGCATACTTGGCCGCAGCAATCTTTCCTTCGATCCCTCTTAGCCCGAATCCTCCTGGAACAATCATTCCATCACAAGCCTTAAGCTCATCCCAAGTCTCTTTATCTTTCTGTTCTAACTTCTCGGAATCAATCCAAACAATCTCCGCTTTCCTCTTATTATAAACCGCAGCAGTCTTGGTAGCTTCTATGACTGACATATAGGCATCTTCCAAGTGAGTGTACTTGCCAACTAATGCAATCTTGACTTCTTTAACTGCAGCTTCGTGCCTCTCTCTCCCCTTCTCCCACTCGGACATATCGGGTTTAAGTTTTCCAAGACCCAATCTTTCTCCAATGATTCCTGCAACATTATACTTTTGGAAATTTTCCGGAACATCGTAAATTGAATTTACAGTCTGAGCTGGTATTACAGCTTCGCGTGGAACTCCACAGAAGCGACTAATTTTATCCAATAAATCCTTTGGAATTTTATAATCAGCCCTAGCCATTATCATATCCGGTTGAAGTGCAATGCGCCTGAGCTCTCTAACTGATAGTTGAGTTGGCTTGGTTTTAAGTTCTTTTGAACCTTTAAGATACGGTAGAAGAGTTAAGTGAACATGAAAAACTCTCTCCGGACCCAGATCAGATTTAAATTGCCTTAGCGCTTCCATAAAAGGCTCGCCTTCTATGTCTCCAACAGTTCCGCCAATCTCAACCATCATAACATCTGCTCCACTTTCTTCCGCAGCTTTAATCATTGCATTCTTGATTGCATCCGTGATGTGAGGAACTATTTGGATTGTCCCACCAAGGAAATCCCCTTTCCTCTCCCGAGCTAAAACTTCGGAGTAAACCTGACCAGTTGTTACGGTACTTAGCTGACTCATTGGAGTATCTATAAATCTTTCATAATGACCTAAATCAAGATCCGTCTCCGCCCCATCATCTGTAACAAACACTTCTCCATGCTGGAACGGACTCATGGTTCCAGGATCTACATTCAAATAAGGATCTAACTTCATTACAAATACTTTTAATCCGCAAGCCTTGAGTATCGCTCCCATTGATGCCGTGGCGATTCCTTTTCCTAAGCTTGAACAAACTCCACCGGTTGTAATTATGAAACGTGGAGTTGATGGTTGCCTGCCCTGAGCTTGTCGAATGGGATAGTTGATGGTTGATTGTTTCTTGGTCTTGGCCTTCTTTGTAACTTTCGAACGAATCATTTTAAAAATGGGCTTTCCCTGGGGGAGACGCCCGCTAAGTATTTTACAGATTTAAAGACAAGAATCAAGGCATAAAAAGGGTTCTTAAATAATTGACAATTTATGGTCTCTTCCTTATAAGATACCTAATGCGACTAATTGATCAGTATCCAGAACTATTAGAGAAAGCAACAAAAGATAGCCCCGAAGAGGTTTGTGAGTTAGGCCGATCTTTGCTTAGACAATTCCAAAGCCAACCAACTACTGCGGCCGAGTTTTGTCCAAAAATCAGGAAAGAAATTAACGATTTGACAGATGCTAAACTCCGCAAAGAGGCCAGAAAAGCGAAGGCGCGTTTTCAGGATTTAATGAATGAAAGAGCACATGACCAGGATATTAACACAATGCGGCGAAGACAAAGTGCAATGCGAATGGGCGAAGAAATTTGGAAGGGGCTTGAACTTGTTGAGAAACAAGGAAAGGGTGTTTTGTTTCTTGGTACTGCCCGGTCAAAACCAGGGGAAGTGGAATATGAACGTTCAAGAGAATTAGCGCGAGAAACATATTCGCTCCTTGGAGGAACAACAACTACAGGAGCTGGCCCCGGTAACATGGAATCTACAGTCAGAGGAGCTAAAGAAATTGGTGGTCCTATTTGTGGTGTTAAGATTACATTAGACGCAGATGAATTTGCATTTGAACAAAACATATCTGATGCATTCGATGCCGATGAAGTAATTGAATGCAAATATTTTGCCCCAAGAAAAGTCGCACTGGTTGATTCTACAATGCGCGATGAACAATCAGATAAAACAGCAGTGATCTGTCTCCCTGGAGGATTTGGAACCATGGATGAACTATTCGAAGTGTGCACACTCAGTGCATTAAGGAGATCAGATACAAAATACAAAGTTCCAATCCTTTTGATGAATTACGGAGGAGAATACGATGGGATCATTGCATTCCTTGATCGCGCCATCGAGGACGAGCGACTAACAGAAAAAGAGAAGGAATTAATAACAATTTGCACATCCAATCGTGAAGCGTTGGATGGCCTTGCAGATTTTTATGATATTCCAGAAGATCAACGTGGTTATAATGAAAAAGAAAGACTAAGAGATTGGAATAAGTGGGAAGTTCCTACTTCAACTGCTTCCCCTTAACCCACATCGACTCTACACCCGAGGAATCCTGGCCACCGTCGATTGCAAGCGCAGCGGTAAATTCCTGATCTCCATAATGCTCGCCGTGATCCCAGTAAGCATCCGAACCGCTTAATTCAACAACAACAAAATCGGCAGGGTTTCCTTCCCTTATACTTATCTCTTCTAAATCAATACCAAGTGATTTGAGACCCTGAACAGTACCATATCGCAGTACATCAAGATATGAAGGTCTGTCTTCTATTGGATGCCTTCCATGCTCTATTATCATTTCTCTAAATACATTCGACGTACGACCCGCCCCACGATCTGTTCCAAGGGTTATGTTGGCTCCACACTCTGCCCAATCTCGAAACGGAAATCGAACATGGCGATTTCTAAACAAGCTCCACTTTCCGCTCACAAATTGACTGCCAAGCTGTGCATTTGAACTTGGACAGGCACGAATATTAACTTCGCATCCTGCATCTATCTTCCTAGCAATCTTATCCATTTCCCTTCTTGTGGTATGAATAGAGTGAGCAAGGCCCACCCGTGATCCTGATTCAAACACCTCATCCTCTAATAATGTCCTGGTTATACTGGAGGTACCATATATCGATTTGTGAACATGCTTTTCGCGCCCTCTACCAGCCTGTTCATCAAAATGAGTCTCATATAGAGCACCATGCTGCCTAGCGAGTTTTGCAAGAGCAATTCGAGTCTCAGAACTCACTGCAATTGGAAATCGATCGATGACTGCTACACATTCTGAACCAAATTCATCCAGAAGTTTTTCTGTAGCCTTTAATGCCGCCCCATTATCCTCTTGTAGTCCCGGTTGAATGAAATCCATATTTTGATCCATTGCAACATATCCAGCTACAACCCGAAGACCACTTTCATTTCCCATTTCTATAGCTGCACGTGCTGCATCATATGAGCTGGTTGTAAACTGTAGCGTTGCACCTATTCCATGCAACACACAATCCGCATACTTTTTCTCAAGCATTCTCCTTGCACGCTGAATGTCTCCTTTTGCAACATGTTCTCCTCTTCTTAAAGTGCTCGGAAGCCAACCTTCTAAACCATCGACAGATTCTCCCGCAATCAATGGTCCGCTAAATCCTGGCGGCTGGAATGAGTGATCATGCGTATTCGCAGTAACTGGCATCATCACTTTGTGTGTAGGTGGTAGAAGTTCACCATTCAAATCGACCTGTTCATTAACATGCAAACCAAATTGATCGCTCAACCCGTCAGCCTTCTTACGAAGATTATCGACAGAATCAGCAACTACGATCTTTCCCTCTTTATCAACCAAAACAATCCCATCATCAATCATTTTTAAATTTGATCCCTCTGTGTCCGGCCGCATAATTGTGCCTCTGTAAGATTTCACGTACGCGCATTATCAATATATCACATTTTAATGCAAGGGAAATTGGTTAGATTCTTGATTTAGAACAATCCTGACGCTGTATACAACCCAACAGTTAGCACCGAAACGATCGTCATCAACTTAACCAAAATATTGATCGAAGGGCCGGAAGTATCCTTGAAAGGATCCCCTACCGTATCACCTACAACCGCTGCCTTATGACAATCAGAGCCCTTTCCGCCTAAGTTACCGGCTTCGATATATTTCTTAGCATTGTCCCAAGCACCTCCTGAGTTTGCCATCGAGATTGCAAGAAGTACCCCGGAGACTAAAGCTCCAGCAAGCAGTCCTCCAAGTGCTTCTGAGCCAAGGACTAACCCGACAATAACTGGTGATGCAACTGCCATTAGACCCGGAATCATCATTTCTTTGATCGCAGCACCTGTGGCAATACTTACACATTTTGCTGAATCTGCTTCCGCTTCCCCTGCCATCAAGCCTTTGATTGTTTTAAACTGTCGTCTGACCTCTTCGATCATCTTAAACGCCGCGCGTCCAACCGCTTTCATGGTCATTGCAGAGAACATGAATGGAAGAGTTCCTCCAAGCAGTAGTCCGACTAATGTTAGAGGATTCATTAGATTGATTGCTTCCAAGTTCGCAGCCTCACTAAACGCAGCAAACAAAGCTAAAGCTGTAAGGGCTGCTGAGCCGATTGCGAAGCCTTTTCCTATTGCAGCAGTTGTGTTCCCGGCTGAGTCGAGTGCATCTGTTCTGTTTCTGACCTGTTTTGGCAGACCCGACATTTCTGCAATCCCTCCTGCATTATCTGCAACAGGACCGTAAGCGTCGACTGCAAGAGTGATCCCAAGTGTTGAAAGCATTCCAACCGCGCTTATTGCAATTCCATAAAGGCCGGCTGAGAAGTATGCAATAGCAATTGCCAGAGCAATGAATAAGACTGGCAGGAATGTAGAAAGATATCCGAGCGCAAGGCCGTCGATGATTGTTGTTGCAGCTCCTGTCTTGGAAGCATCAGCCAAATTCTTAACGGGCTTGTATTTGTCTGACGTGTAATATTCCGTGAGCATTCCAATAATTACTCCGACTACTAACCCTGATATAAGCGCATAGAAAACTCCCATAGCAACTGACTCGGGGAGCATGTTTTGGCTCAGGAAATACGCACCTACAATCATTACGCCTGACGCGAGGAATATTCCATTTTTAAGTGCACCGTGAATACCTGAACCACTCTTATTAACTCTAACAACGAAAGTTCCGATAATGCTGGCAATTATTCCAAGCCCAGCCATAAATAGCGGGAACAAAATCGCAGCTTCCATAGTTGCTCCCCATGCTGCTGACGCAGTTACTCCAATAAGCATTGCAGCGACTAATGATCCAACATAGCTTTCAAAAAGGTCCGCACCCATTCCAGCAACATCACCAACATTGTCCCCAACGTTATCTGCAATTACCGCGGGATTACGCGGATCATCTTCTGGAATTCCTGCTTCAACTTTTCCAACCAGATCAGCGCCAACATCTGCGGCTTTTGTATAAATTCCGCCGCCAACACGTCCGAATAGTGCGACTGACGATGCTCCGAAGCTAAATCCTGCAATTACTTGTAATGCATCCGGAAGAGAAACTCCTATCTTTTCGGTTAGAACTAAAATTAATCCAATTAATCCAACTAAACCTAAACCAACAACCGAAAGTCCCATAGTTGCTCCACTTAAAAACGCAACTCTGAGTGCAGACGAGAGCCCTGTCCGCGCTGCCTGCGTGGTTCTGACGTTGGCTGCAGTTGCTGTTCTCATTCCTATAAACCCTGCAAGCACACTACAGAATGCTCCAAGTACAAAGGCAGAAGTTATGTAAGGCTTGCCCCAATTATCGGCTTTTGCATTCTCTAGTCCTGTGTCTAAGAATATAAATAGCAAAGCTCCAACGACAATCACGAATACTACAATCACACTGTATTCTCTTCTTAAGAAAGCCATTGACCCTTTGCGGATACTCTTGGCAATCTTTTTCATTTTTTCGGTCCCGGTTCCCTTAGTCCCAATGATATAGCGAAAAACCGCAGCAACAACTAGAGCAATAATTGCTGTTATAAGAACAACTGTTAGTGAATTGGAGAATTCGCTTTGGAAAGGGAGATAGGAAGTTAGTGAATTGAGCATAGTTTGAAGAGGAATGAAGTCCGATGGATTATAAATGAAGAATGAAAAATTATAAATTGTTACATTGTTACATTGCTAAACACGTGAGAACAACAATTGATGTCCCTTAAAGAACAATGTAGCAATGTTACAATGTAACAACGAGGAATCCCAAATAATGAAATTCCCCGTTTTTGTAGTAGCTATTACTGACTCTCTTCTATCTCCGCCAAAACATCCCTATCTCTACCATTTACTCTATAAAAATAGCCGTTATCGCCTCTTACATCTCTTCGTGTTGGCTTATCATAAGAGCTTCCACCTGTTTGAACAATCGATGGCGGTAATGATGACTGCTCTTCTGCCCGCCTTCTGAAGTAACGGGTGTTTGGCCTAAGAACACGATACCTATCTGAGCCAATCTTTGGCCTCCTGAAACGATTGCGTCGACCTTTATAAAGCCTCTTGGTTCGCTCGAGGTGAGTATTCTTGGTACCTGTCGTTACACTGGTTGCACGATTGCGCATTTTTCTCTCTTCGAGAACCGGTCGATCGCGGTTGTCACGAATAAAACGGCGCGTAGGATTGCGGACATCTTTCATAGACCTAATCTCCTGAACTTTTTCTCGAATAGATGGCTTAATAAATCCGCTTGAAGGCATCCAGGCAAATGCCGGTGCTACCATCCCGAGAGATAGTGCTAAAGATATTGTAGACGTGAGTGCTTTTTTCATAGGATAAAAGAAGGTTACAAAATACAGAGGAAGCCTATGTTGTCGTAAAACTTAACGCAATGCAAATGTATTTTATGAATACACTTTGTACTCAATCCTAGACTTTTGCCTATGGCAAGCCAAAGTTAGGACATACAACCAAAATAATGAAGAATTCTAGGCAATAAGATTGAATGTTGAGCAAGGGGAATCAACTTAATTGTTGATAGTTGAGGGTTGAAAGTTGAGAGTTGATTGTTATTAATTACTTCTTCTTACTAACTTTTCTCTTAGCTTTTTTAACCCCTTTCTTAACTGACTTCTTTGCCTTCGAACATCCTTTCTTCGCAGTCTTCTTTGCTTTACTTGTCCCCTTGCAAACCAATGAGTCTAACTCTTCCTTGCCTTGTTTTATCTTCTTCTTCGTGAAGTGCTTAGCTTTTTTAACGTTCTTTTGCACATCATCACTAGCCACAAATTCTTGCACCTGTTTTGCGAGCTTCTTTCCATCTTTCTGCAAATGCTTGCCAAGCATCTTGGCAGCATCTTCGGCATCTTTTGCTTTTGCCAGTTCGTCACGAAGTTTTTTGTTATGCAAAAGGTATCCAGCCATAGCGCCTCCTAGTGTTCCTACAAGTAGTGATAGCTTTTTCATGGGGGTTTGGGGAAGGTGACCGCCATTATACTCAAAGGTCGAGGGCAATGCGAGCAAGAGGGCTTGTGAGGAAAGTTTATTGGTTTTTGGTTATTGGTTAATGGTTTTCGTGGTCCCTCCCCCCGAGGGGTGGGAATATGCTTGGGTGGAGGGCTCAGCATTTAATAGTGGCATACGCAAAACCCCAGTCAACCCCTTCTCGAAAAAAACTTTTAGGACATCCGACTTTTCATTTAAAGTTAGGGATGAAAGACGTTCCCCCTTAGGGGGGAACGGTGGTTAAGTTTGTTTAACAAAGCTTTCTTGGCTTAGCAAAGAAATGAGCTATGGGATCTATCCCCTTATCACCTAATTTAATTGGGAGCTTACTCTGAAAAGTGCGGAGCATTGACGCCCTATCCTCGTGAATATGCCGTACTATTCCAAACTCTTTTAGATCTGTTCCAGTAAGGGTTATTTCGAAATCGTCTTCCGCACCCGCTCGCTCAAGCATGTCTTCTATTCGTCTCCTGACATCTTCCGAAGCTACACTTGCGTACTTTCGGAAAAACCTGATAGTTTTGTCTCTTACTTTTGTATTTACCCTCTCCATATGAGGAGTGTCTGGACTAAATTTTTCTGACCAAGCCTCATGCCAAAGTAGTTCAGAAGTATGCAGCATGTGTCTGTTGTTTCTAGAAGCACACTTAACAAGATCCACTGCTGCACTCCTTGCGTGCTCAGTAACATAACAATCTATAGGGCATTTTCTTTCTCTAAACCAACCGATCATTTTTCTAATAATTTTCATAGCTGTTGAATGACCTCCATTGGAGTTTATAAGAAGACTGATCTGTATTCTTGAATCACCAAGTATTTTTTCAAGCTTAGGTGGCAAAGCATCCCAAAGTTCTTCTTGCCTGTCTTTCATAGCATTATTGTGATCATGCAATCTATCCAGAGATGTCAGCACCGCAATCTCATACGCCTCCTCAAACGCATAAGGCAAAAACGGTACACGCTGTTTTGAGCCCGCAGGTACAAACTTAGCGTAAGTATCCATAGCGCTTTCGTGAATATCGCAATCGAACATCATTACAATACGACCTTCCTGTGATAGAGGTAATTTTTCCATTAGGCAGAGCAGTTTACTATATTTTGATGTAATCGTCAATATTCCCCTACAACACCTTCACCACCTCCGACATCTTCACCATCTCAATTTTCCCTGAACCACGATCCTTAACTTCAATACTCTTATCCTTCAAAGTTTTCTCTGAAACTACCACCCTCAGAGGCACTCCAATTAAATCAGCGTCCGCAAGCTTTACACCAACCGAGACACCAAACCTATCATCCAGGATACATTCTTTGCCTGATGACGTTAGCGATTCGTATAACTTAACCGCCTCCTTATAAGACTCATCTTTATCACTCTTCGCAATTGGGACAACATGAACATCGGCAGGCGCAACACTCTCCGGCCACTTAAGACCATATTCATCGTGAAAGATCTCGGCCAAGACTCCCATCACCCTCGAAGTTCCCAAACCATAACAACCCATATACACCGGTTTATCTTTTCCATCCTTGTCTTTGAAGTTGAATCCGAAGGCGGCACTGAACTTAGTATAGAGCGTGAATAGGTTTCCGACTTCGCAAGCCCGGAAAACTTCATATGGCTTACCAGTCTCGGGTACCAAATCCCCTTCCCGAGCAATCTTAATGTCATAGAATTCTTTAGGCCCATCAATATCCCGCCCGAAGTTGATATTAATACTATGTTCGTTCGTCTTATTTGCCCCGCACTCAAAATTCTTTCTGCCTCGAGTTGAATCATCCCAATAAACTTCTATTTTTTTTGGAAGTCCGACAGGACCCGCGTATCCAACTTCTGCACCTGTAACTTCTTTTACTTTTTTAGCAGATGCGAGAGCCATGGATTTGCATCCAACTACTTCTTTGAGCTTCTCTTCATTCACGTCATAACCTCCTCTGACTGCAGCCGCAATTACTTTGCCACCATCTATTTCAAATAGAAGCGTCTTTGTAGTTCTCTCAACTTCAATATTCAAAAACTTCGCCAGTTCATCAACTCCTATAATTCCTTTCCCTACTTTATCTTCACGCGGTTTCTCTTTCTCCTTTGGATCACCCCACTCAGGCGCAATACATGGGCAAATCTCCCGATTGTAATTAACTTTTGATTTTGGATCATGAAAAACATGATCTTCGCCAGTTTCACATCGTGTCTGGAATTCAACCGACGGTTCTTTGCTAAAGTCTCCACCGGAAGCAAGCGCAGTTTCTGTAATATCCCCTATTCCAATGCGCTTGAAGAATGCTTCGTAAGCAGGCTTTGCTTTTTTGTGAGTGTAATCAATCATTCCCTTTTCTGATTTATGGAAACTATATAAATCTTTCATTCTAAATTCTCTACTCCTAAGCAATCCTGACTTAGGTCGAGGCTCGTTTCTGAACTTAGTTTGAATTTGATATGCAGCACAGGGTAAATCCTGATAACTGGAAGCAAATCTCTGGAAAATCGGGGTGATTACTTCTTCGTGCGTTGAATTAAGAACATAACGTGAATCGTTGATGCCCTTAGAGAGATCATTAGCCGGCCTTGCCTCAAAAAGTACGCTGACTGAATTGAGTCTTTCTGTCTTCTCCCAGTTTTCTGTAGGAGAAAGGGCGGACATAAAAAGCTCATTTCCAATTTTATCCATTTCTTCCCTGCGGCAAGAATGAATACACACCCGACATTGTCTTGTATATGAAGCCGGCGCGTGTGAGCAAATCTGCATTTACAGAACCTGCATCGGAAGATGACTCTTTTGAGGTTTTTGTGAAGAGTTGGGACAAATACATATGGAAACTTTAGCACAACACCCTCGTCTGAACCACAGATTACACGGATTACACGGATTTCGCAGATTATTTCCACATAGTTGGTTGTAAGCTATCCGTGTAATCCGCGCTATCCGTGCCATCCGCGGTTCAGACCGCAGCAACATCACATACCCCCTTATACGAACACCTCCTGCAAGCCTCCGCCGACGGCCTCGGTTTAAACTCACCCCCTTTAATTAATTGATTAATTGACGATATTTGCTTAATCGCATCCCTAAGCTGTCCTTCTGACCGCTCAGTTTTAACCTCAACCACTCCATCCTCACTTAAATAAAGCATTACAAGCTCCTCCGGATACTCTCCAAATAATTCTTTGCAAGCCAAGGCATAAATCGAAAGCTGCAAATCCGCATCTACTTCGGACTGGGAACGGGGTGAAGTTGTTTTGTAGTCAATTACCCGAAGTTCTCTGTCCGAAGTCCGAGGTCCGAACTTTTCTATCCTATCAACCCTCCCACTCAACACAACTCCCCCCAAATCAACCTTAAAACTTGTTTCAATGCCAACAACCTGACGCTTTTCTGTATTCCACCACTCAAAAAACTTTTTCATAAGCCTCTCCCCTCTCTTCCGATGAAAGTCAGCTTCAACTCGTGATTCATAAGTATCAATAATGAATGATTGATTCCAATACTCCAATAACTTACTTAGTCGATTGTTGATTGTAGACAGTCCGCCGCGGCGGACGTGTCGATTGTCATCAAACATTTCCATCTGCCCATTTTCCGACGTCCGCTGTCCGCTGTCCGCTGTCCGAAGTTCACCCTCCCCAAACCTCTTCAAACAATTATGAACACTTGAACCAAAGCTCTCATCAGAGCTAATCCCCCGTGATAATTTTTTTATAACTGAATATTCGTATTGGCGAGGACACGACTGATATGTCTTTAGTTGTGAGTAGCTGAGTGGCACCTTCCTATATTACTTCTACTATCTAACGCCCGCTATCAGATTAGGAACCGTAAGCGCTGCCTTATCTATACCTACCTTCTGATACCTATTATCAATCCCCTTGGCAAGAGCATCCTTTGCCATAGCATCAGGATTACCTCTTGTTGCTTTTAGAATCTTTGTTTTAAATTGACTGAAGCTCGAATCTTTCCACTTTTTTGGATCAAGTTGCTTAAGAACATCCTGAATACGTTCGGCATATATGCCACGGGCAGTATATTCAAAATCTTCATTGTCTCCTCTATGCCAAATGTTGGACCAGTCTGTTGTAAACATCTTCCTCTCGCACACTGCAAGCTCATGTGACATTTCTTCCAGAAGATAAGCAGCCGCATTTGCCTTAAAGTGCTCAGGGTATTCTTCGGCCAACGACTTAAGATCACTTTGTATCATTTTGTTCCTTTCTCTTAATTCCTCACTAATCATTTCTTCAGCCTTTTTCTCGTTTGCCTGAGGAAATTCCTCGGCACTATCCGGATCTATGCGCACTTTTTGCCATTCTGCTATTCGAAGCCTGGCAAATGATTCTGCGCGCCTTAGTACCCCTGGATATGTTAGGTCATAAGTTCTATTTGTTCTTTTTTCTATGTACCTGGCAGCGGTAGAAACATACAAACGTATTTGATCTCTATTCATTATCTTTATTCTTTCTTCAAGGATTTTTGTAGCCTCGGTTTTGCTGTCGCATTTATCAGCTCTATCCAAAGTATACTCATCAACATGCATGATATCCATCGGAGGACACTGCACAGCAGCTGAACGTGCAAAGTACGCGAAATACGCCTCCTGCCTTGCGGTTTCGTTGGCAGTCAAAAATGATTCTTTCATGTCTCCAGGATTTTTATCTCCAGCTAGAAGCGACAAAGCACCAGCAGCAGGATTAACAGCTCCTATAAGCTTAGAAGGTGACGAAGCAACTGCCTGCCCGGCTGATTTGTATTTTCCGGATCTTGAGCTTCCAATCTCATGAAGTATTGCACCAGGTGAGTGATCTATTAGATCGCTTTCATCTTGCAATATGTAACGAGTGGAATCTTCTATAGAACTCCTGAGTGCATCTGCACCTTCCGTTGCACCTATAATTATTCCACCAGCTACCCAACCAGGACCGGGCGCACACATGACAACGGTACCCAAGGCATTACCTCCCATCTTCCAATAATTAGAATTCAATTCACGTTCAAGTCGAGCTCTCTTCATAGGATCTTTCTCCTGTTTAATCTGCTCCTCAAGAGCCGGTTTAATTGCAGAAAAAAACAGATACCCTTCCACAGCGACCAATCCTCCACCGGCAACCGGACCTCCCCACCTCGCAACTTTTCCTAGTTTTATAAGCTTCGCAATTTTCGCAGCACGTGCTGCCGCCTTACTAGAAAGCTTCGACATGGCTTCAGCGCTGGATTTTACGGCTCTTGAGTTGCGAAGGACAGATGCAGCCCTAGAACCACCTCTTATGACATCACCCACTTTGGAGGCTGCCCCAGATAGCTTAATATTTTTTGCTCCCCTCGCCATTCTTGCAATCAATTTGTTACGTGCAAGATCTAGGACTTTAGTACCCTCTTTCAATTTCAATAGGTGCACTTCTATGGCTGGATTACCACCCGCTGCTTTTACACTGCGCAAAAAATCATCCCACTTATCAAATTTTCCCTCCCTGAAAAACTTGTTTATTGTTTTGGAAACATTACTCTTTGCAGGTTCTTTCAGATTCCTAATGGCATTTTGCATATATTCCATTTCAGTACTCATTGCTTTTGCTGAACTTATAATTCTATGTGTTTCCTTTGCCCATTTACTCGGTGCTAAACCTCTTACCTTAGCAAGCTTGCCACTACCAAGTGTATTAAGCCTGTTCTGCATTTTAGTAATTGGTTCATGCCATGCTCTACCCCATGCAAACTTTGGAGCTTGCAAATTATATAAGACAGCATCACCACCAATAATTCCACCTCCCCATTTATATCCTGTTATAGCTGTATCAGATGTAAGCACACCCCACCAACCACCTGCTGTCTTTTTTCCTTTATTCTTAATACTACGGTTTAACATTCTGTAATATTTTTTTTGCTCCGGTGAAAGCTCAACATCAGCACCAGCAGCATACCGTACCGCATCTCCAATCACATTAGCAGCACCTCCTATTGTCAAGTCTGTTGCAGCTCGTGCAAAAATTGTTGTATCGTCGTCATCTTGCTTCAACAAATGCAATACTTTAATTCTAATAAAAATAATGTTTCCTTTTTCATATGCATAAAATAGTTGCAGAGCATCACTGAAATCGACATCTTCTTTATTATAAATCTTTTCAAGAGCTTTAATTATATAGTCCTTTCCACCACAAGCTTGTTTCATTATCAAATTATCCTTATCGAAAATATTACCATGTATGTCCATTAAAACACTTTGGAATAGCTCCTGTTCAGCTTCATTAAGCTTATGCATCTTCCCATCCTTATCAGGGAACTCATTATCAATGATCATATCTTCAGCACTTACGAGATTTTGAATGGAGAGCTGAGATAATACCTCTCGTACAAAATCTAAACGAACATCTTTCCTCTTATCAGCATCAACTCGTTTAAGTAGTGTTGCGATTTCGCTGGCAACAACCTCATCTGCCTTTTCTTCTCCTTTTTTAAATATACTATCAAGCGCAGTACCCATCTTTGCTGGATCTATGGTTCTATTAACCATCATACTCGTAATATTGTCTGCAAAGTCACCAATCTGTGCCCTAGTGTGTAATGACAAAAGTTTTAGTGAATCTCCAAATGTTAGATCTTCAAATTTTTGTGCAGGCAACTTGCTTGCCTTGTCCGACGTCTTAAGAACATCAAATATTTCCTTTAGTTCTGGAAGATGATGTCTATAAATATTCAAAGCAAAGAAACACATCTTTTGGTACTCTTTCTGTTTTTCAGCATTCATGCTACTAATACTCACTTTCCCATCAGCAACAATTCTATCTAAAAGCTTGCTGGCAGCTTCAGGCGTAAGTTCACCCCTATCAGAATCTGTAATCTCGGATAATTCACTCATTTTTATTCCATCCATTCCCTCTAGCACAACTCTGAAAGCTTTACGAGATGAAGCTTCATAGACATTGAACTGCATATCTTCTGGAACTTCATCCGAATCAGAAAAATCACCATAGAAAGGCATCATTCTTGGTGCAATCTGTCTATAGAAAAATTGCTTTTCTTTTTGCTCTCTTTCCTCTGGAGTTTCTCCAACAATAGAATCTTTCAATCTCTTAGCGGCATCCGCAGCACCAGAAGCAGTTTCATCCGCCTTTTTCTTCGCAGCTTCCGCAGCTTCCTCTGCCTTTTTCTTCGCATCCAAAATATCACCGTATTTCCCATACGCCCCAAGACCAAACATCGCAGCAATACCTCCCAATAATCCGAATTTTGCAATTTTACTTTTAGACTTTATCGCACCCGCAATAGCAAACACTATGCCAAGCGTTGCAAGAACTCCGATAATCTGCTTGGCGCGTTCAGACGTGTTCTCTTTGAGTTTCCTGGTTGGCAAAAAGAAATTACCAACACTTTCAGCCATATCTAATGCAGTATCTTTTAACCCCTTCTCCTCCTTCTCTTCCTTTTTCTCACCCTTATTCTGCGCTTCAGTTGGAGCTGCAGATGGAGCAGGAGTTGGTGTTGGAGCAGGTCCTGGAGTTGGCTCTTCTTCCTCTTTCACATCTTGTCCCATACGTTCCTTAAGCTCTGCTAATTCCACATTTGTTGACTGCCTCTGCTGCAATTCTTCTAGATTTTGATATATAAGCTTTCTCTCAATAGGAGTTAGCTTGTCCTTTACTCTTTCATAAGTTTCGGATGCCTGCTCTACCTTTGCATCAACATCCTCCCCCTTCTCCGCAGCTTCCTGAATGGCAGCTATCTCGGCTGCAACTATTATAGATTCTACACTTTGTCCCGAGCCTCCAATAAGGAAGCATAATCTTCGCTCCTTAGAAGTAAAATGGTTCTGATGTTTGTGTAAGTGGTTCATGAAAATAAAAAATTAATTGTATTAGAGATAGTCTCACGTGTAGAAACAGGGAATCCTATCAT
>CAZYBL010000011.1:0-11571 GCA_964645805.1 uncultured Candidatus Peribacteria bacterium
AAACCAGCGATGATTAGTATTAGTAAAATTATCGGACCTCTTTGCATGAATTGAAAGTACTCACGTTCATATTTAACCGGTATGAATGCATATAGGATCTTAGATCCGTCCAGCGGATTGATCGGCAGCAAGTTGAATGCCATTAGTGCCAGGTTCACAAAAATGCATCTACTTAAAACTCTTTCAAGGAACAGGAGGAATACAGATCCGTGTGTATTAATTCCGAGCAAACTCATTGCACTTCCTCCTGCTTTCCAATCAAAAATCAGAATTAAGATTGTAAAGCAAATGAATGCGGTTATTAAATTAGCTGCAGGACCTGCGAGTGCTACCAGAGTTGTGTCGCGTTTAACGTTCTTAAAATATCTGGGATCAATGGGAACTGGCTTTGCCCAACCAAATCCGATCACAAAAAACATTAGTGTTCCAATAGGATCAAGGTGTGCCAGGGGATTAAGGCTCACGCGATTATCCATCTTCGCAGTCGGATCACCCAGTTTCATCGCAATGTAACCGTGTGCGAACTCGTGGACGGAGAGGCCTATTAATACCGCAATGATAAATGTAGGATTTAGGAATGTCATTGATTAGATTTTAGCGCAGTAGCGCAGTGGCGCAGTAGGTTTTTTTAATTTTATTAATTGACCGATGCTGGATTAGTCCATAGAATCCGCAAGAACTATGGCAAGAAGATGCTCCAAGACTGGCAAAAAGACTGCTTTCGGAAATACCCGAAGCCATTCGCTTAGGCACACAAAGCGCAAGTTCAAGGCGAATATTCAGAAGAAGAAGGTTTATGATCCAAAAACTAAGACGTATAAAACTATGAAGGTTTCTACGAGTTATATAAGGACGCTTGCTAAACGTATGCAAGAAGGTAAAAAGGTTTGAGGATGCAGGCCTGTCCACCGTAGCCCGGAGGGCGAAGGTGGAAGGGGAAGAGAGTATAAATTGTTAATTCTGGTTCTCAATCATTTGAGCTGCCAAGTTGCTTTTAGCATGTTACAGAGGGATATTGCTATATTGTTCGCCCGCCTGACCGGCTGGGCAGGCAGAGCGGTTTACAAACTCAGATACGATATTTTTAAGCAGACAATACAAGCAACGCTCTGCGAGCAATATGACAATATGACAATTCAGTTGTTCTCCTCTTCCTCCTCCACCTTCTTTCTGGATTCCTTCTTCTCCGATTGATGATGCTTTTCTTCGAGCATTTTTTCCTTAGATCTCCTGGATCTTCTTTTCTTCTGCTTCTCAATCTTATGCTTCTTCTGCGCCAGTTCAGATTCTATTCCAAGTTGCTCTTCCTCGATCTTATCAATCAATAATTCATACGCTTCTTTCCTATTTTGATGAAGTCCGCGATGGTGCTGGTAGCGGACGGTAATTCCGGTTGGCTTATGAGTCAGCTCAACACAATTCGTTGACTTATTGATCTTCTGTCCTCCATGCCCACCTCCGCGCGTGTGGTGTTCCTCGATATCCTCGATTTTGATGTCGAGTTTGGTGATTTTTTCTAGGTATTTGTGCTGTAAATCTTCCGGAAAATGCATGACAGCATTGTAGCGGTGAGATTAGACTTAGGTAAGTCCGTTGTTCTAGACACTAAACGTGGTTCTTTCACAGGAGAAAGGTGATGAACTTCAATCGGTGGTTGATTGTCGGTTTCTGTATCGCGATGATCGGGTTTACCGCAACCTACTCGCTCATTTGGAACGGTAAAGTGGAATTGGCAAAAGACGTTTGCCTGTGGTACATGTTCCTGGGTTGGATTTGCTTGGCCGGCATGGGCGTTTGTTGGCTGAAGCAGAAGGGAACTCTCAAGCTACGTTGGCCAAGGGTTTTCACAAGGAGTTGAGAAATGGATCACTACTTTATGATCGGCGGCATTATTTTTCATGCGCTGATCGGGACTGCAATTCTCGGTTTGATCTTCAGTCGATCATTCAGAGAAACTGTGTATCGTATTGTGAGGGGGGAGTATTCCCCTGCAAAAGAGTAACGGATGACCCTGCTTTAAGCGGGAATCAAGGGCGGAATGGGTCTTACGACCTTGTCCGCCTTTTGTCTGAACCATGATTCACATGACTAAAAGATTAGCTTGATTTCAAAGAAAGTGTTTTATGTTTTTACATTGATCAACAGGCAATTTCATTACTTAAATCCTGTTTATCGAGTAATCAAGAAAATCAAGGTTCAGACTTTTGTAAGAGTCATCCCCCTTATCCGTCTACTTAACTGTCAGTCACATTTTATTTCCTACAAATCCATATATATGAGAAGACTAGATCGACTAGTATCACTTGCTCTCCTAGGCTCACTGACTATTGCTCTGGTTCCCATAGCATCCGCACACGGATTTCGTGCATCTCTCGAGGAATGTCGTGAAATGGAAACCAGGGAAGAGAGAAGAGAATGTGCAAAGGGAATATTTAAGGAAAATGACATCAAACCTCCTATGAGACACGGCAGACGTCATAAGGGAATGGGCAAATGCTTGAGAATGGAGGACCGAACACAAGCCTCTACTTGTTTTATGAATATTTACGACAAGGTAAAAAAGCAACGACTTCAGAGCGATCAATAGGTCTTTTATTTCATCCCAACTCAAATATTTTTCCTCATCTCCTCTCCCCCCTAAAAAGGGGGAGAGGGTAGGGTGAGGGGGAATCAGGGGAACAATTACTTTGCAAACGATTCGTTACAAGTGAGGGAAGCGAGGGAAGAAGGGTAGCCCTGAACCACTCGTCCTACGGACTCGGGTACAGGGTCACATCATCGGGGCACCGCCGTGGATTTAATCCGGGGTGGTGCTTTTTTATTTGACCTCACCCCCAAACCCCCTCTCCTCATACCACCGCTTGCCCGCCAGGAGAGGGGGCTTAAAATGAATTATTTTTTACTGCATTCTCTGTGAATTCGTGTAAGAATAGGCTTCTCCATCCGTCTTATGATCTGGATGCCCTCTTCCTCGATCGAGCGTCGCTTCACGAAAGCGTATGATTTATACGCAGATTCGATCTTTAGACACTGTTACTTCCGAATAGGGGACAGAGAAAGGGGCAAAGAGCTAATGCAGGATGCGTTCCTAAAGACCTGGGAGTACATCGCCAAGGGCAATGAAGTAGAGGACTTGCGAGCCTTCTTGTATCGAACTGCCAATAACCTGGTTGTAGATCAGCTCAGGAGAAAGCAGAGAAGAACTGAGCAATCATTCGAAGATATGCAAGAGCTTGGATTCGACATTGAAAGTGATGAAGATACTGCTCGCGCAACCGAAGAAGGATTCGCGGAGGAAGAAGTCAGAGATATATTAGGTCAGATTGAAGAGCCTTATAGAACTGCAATTATGATGAGATATATTGATGAGCTAAGTCCTAAACAGATTGCTCAGGCTCAGGGAGAATCAGTAAATGTAGTATCAGTTAGAATTAATCGAGGAATGAAGAAGCTGAAAACATTATTACCAAAATATGGATAAGCTAGAAAAATTCTGGGCAAGCGCAAGATCAATTACTCTCACTGGAGAAGAGAAGGCACTTATGCGCGATGAAGTTTATGCAGAGACTGTAGCCAAGTCTGATATCGGGGTTGTGCTTAATAAGTTCGAGAAGAAGTTTGGTAAAAAAGAAATAAAAAGATTTATCAAAAGCCATCCAATTGAGGTAGTGCACACTTCTATCTTTGATCTATTCATTTCAATGAAGTTCGCTGCAACTGCAGTTATTGCCGCAATTGTAATCACTTCAGTGGGAGGGGGAGTGGCATATGCGGCGGAGAATTCGATGCCTGGTGATGTTCTTTATGCCATTAAAATTAATTTCACAGAACCATTGCGTGAAAACATAAGGTTTGATCCTGATATAAGGGCTAGATGGGCAGAAAAAAGACTGAAGAGAAGATTAAGTGAGACTGAAGCTTTGATGAGTAAGGGATTGATTTCTGAAAGACAAATGGCACGTATGCAAGATCGAATTGCAAAACATCATTATCGCTTAGAGCGCAGAATGAAAAATCTCCAAGAAGGGCCGGAGGATATCCAAAAACATCTGGATAGAAGGATGCAGGAGCATATAGCTTTCTTAAGTGCGATCGAAAGCGGACAAGTTCCTATGCCGACTTATCTTGGTAAAGTTCGAGGACATGCTGCGAAACATAAGGTGCATATTCAGGTAATTCGGAATCGCTGATTACACGGATTTTTTATACACTGATTACACTGATGAGTTTGTCCGTGTAATCAGTGATTGATCTGTGTGATCTGTGGTTGTTCAGTGGCGGAGGGAGAGGGATTCGAACCCTCGTAACCCGTAGGGGTTAACACGATTTCGAGTCGTGCGCTTTCGACCACTCAGCCACCCCTCCGCAGCCTATCCTATACGTTTAGAGCCCATTTTTCGAATTCCCGCCACATTTAGATGCTCAAATTTTGAGCTCAGAAGCTGTTTTGAGGCACCTGATTGTGCAAATATTGTAATTGCCGTTATTTGGCTTGTTTAAGCCCAAAATCTTGAATTCAGAGAAAGTCTTCCCACACATTGGACCCAAGCTGTCAATTGAAAATTTCCACTAAAACCCCCAATAGACCTAAGAATTTGCTTGCATAGCAACTCAGGACGTGCGTAGAATCATCCTGTTCTTTAATTACTTACCCCATACTCCTATGAGTTATGTCGTCGCTTCCAAGATCAAGGATCTTGTAAAAGCAAAAGGAATGATGTCATCTGGTGACCTCTCAGATGCAGCAAGCGCTCTTCTAGAAGACGCAGTTGCAAAGGCTGTTGCACGTGCAAAAGCAAACGGCCGAAAGACTGTTCGCCCAGAGGACCTATAATCCTTGTATTAAAGTAATCAAAGAAGGTGCCATAGTTGGTGCCTTTTTTGATGATTTAGGTTAGGTAAGTTCGGTAAGTGCGGTAGGTTCGCTACCTAACCTAATTTCAATTTAGCATCCACAAACATCTGAATATCCCCATCCAACACTCCAGCAGTATCACTCGTCTCAACTTCCGTTCTCAAATCCTTCACCATCTGGTATGGATGTAAGACATAACTTCTAATTTGCTGACCGAAGTCGGCACTCTTAGTCGCGCCCTTAAGTTCCTTCTTCTTTGCTTTATCTTCCTCGCGTTTCTTCTCAAGAAGCTTGGCTCGCAGAATATTCATTGCCTGCATTTTGTTTTGCTGTTGGCTTCTTTCATTTTGACAAGACACAACTATTCCACTTGGCTCGTGTGTAATTCTGACTGCAGAGTCCGTAACATTTACATGCTGCCCTCCTGCACCGCTTGATCTGAACGTATCGACGCGCAAATCTTTTTCATCAATATCAATCTCGGTAGTTTCTGTAATCTCCGGAATAACTTCAACCAATGCAAAACTTGTCTGACGGAGATTCTTTGCATTAAAAGGGGAGAGACGAACAAGGCGATGAGTTCCGCGCTCACACTTCAAGTACCCATAAGAAGGAGAGCCCTTTACATGAGCAGTGACTGATTTGATTCCGGCTTCTTGGCCTACGGTCTTCTCGAGTATGTCGGTTGACCATCCCTGGCGTTCGCAGTACCTCAGATACATCCTAAGTAACATCTCTGCCCAGTCCTGTGCCTCGGTTCCACCCGCTCCTCCGCTAATTGATAGATAGCAGTTATTCATGTCGAATTCACCGCTCAGGTATAACTGAGTTTCAAGCTTTTCCCATGAGCTTATTAGCTTATTAGCTTCTTCTCCCAGGCTTTTCCGATCAGATTCTTCGGCATGCTCAATTAGTTCAATCAGGTCAGCAGTCTCTTTGGCTAAATCTCGCACAGGTTCCCATTGATTCTTTAGGGCTTTAAGTTCAGTGAAAAGCTGATTAGCTTCCTTTTGATTATCCCAAATATCGGGAGCTTGTGATTTCTTTTCAAGCTCAGCTATACGTTCAGGAATCTTCCTCGCATCAAAGAGAGTCCTTCCCCGTGTTTACTGCGGAGCTAAGTTCCCGAAGCTTTGTTATTAGGTCTTCCACGCGAAAGGGGGGATGGAATAATAGAGTACTTGAGTATTAGTATAGCAGCTGGAGATTAAATTGAGAATTGATATTTGAGAATTGATGATTGAAAATTACATTTATGGATAATTCAGATCTCAAGCTTGGTTTGTATAAACATTACAAAGGCAAGAAATATCGTGTTCTTGGAGTTGCAAAGCACAGCGAGACGCTTGAGGATATGGTTATTTACGAAGCTTTGTATGAGAATGAAATTTCTAAGCTGTGGGTGAGGCCTCTTAAAATGTTTTGTGAGGAGGTGGAAGTTGGGGGGAGGAGGGTTCCAAGGTTTGCGTTTAAACCTTTTTGAACCGCTGCATTGGTGGAGGCGAGGGGTTTCGAACCCCCGATCCATGGGTTGACGATCCCAGGATCGCACCATGCCGCCCCCGTATGCAGCGGCAACCTAGGATGCTAACATGTTCTTGACACATGCAAAGCATTTAGTTAATATAATTGTGGTTGACGATTCCAGGATGCCCATGTCGTTTCGGACCCCTAGTTCTATACAGGGGTTCTTTTATTAGAAACTAATATCTGTAAACCACAATGTAAAGAAAAGACAACATGAGCTCAATAGCTCGAATTCAAGTTTTCCGCTATAATTAGAGGATTGTATGGCAAAAACAAACACTAAGAATTCAGCCAATCAACTTACCCTGGGAGACATTCTCCACAGGATTTCGGTACCTTTCCTGCTATTTACTGCCGTTCTATTCGGATTCCTATTCTTGTCAGCAAATTTGATACTTCCTAAGCTTACACAATTAGAAATAGCTGGAAATGGCCATAATGCTCTTGAACTAAAAGCGAAGGTTTCTGATCTGGGAGAAAAGGTGGATGAGCTGGAGGTTGCAAGGAAGGAATTCGTCACTCCTCTTAGAGAAGGATCGTTTGGTTTGGTTAAGATCGCAAAGTATGACCAGGTAGATTCTCTGGCTATTCAAGAGAGCTTAGGTGAAATGAGAAAAAGAATAGTTCCTGAAGAAGATGATGCAATTCACATTGAGGTTTTATCTCATTCACTTCAAAAGAAGACATTACGTATTAGCGGATATGTTCATAATGTAGGCCCCAGAAGTATGACTATACTTGCGCAGTTTGTTGAAGAACTAAGAGATGCTGATTGGGTGGAGTCATTAGAACCTCCAAAGTTTGAACGCAAACAAAGTGAGGACAGAGGTTTCTATTCTCCTTTTGACATACTTATAAATCTTAAATGAGTTTGAATTTTACAAATAAGAGGCCAAAAAAAACTATAGCACACTTGGTGTTAGGGGGATCACTGTTTATTTTGTCTGGATTTCTTCTTGTGGATCATATTCAGGTAATGAATGAAGTTAAAACAGTGTCTGTTCCTTTGGTTGCCAAGCTTTCTGATCTTGAACGAAGGGAAAGTGCACTTAAAGAGCAGATAGAACTAAGTCAGATTCATGATGCACTCAGAGTCGGATCAATTGGGGAAAAGCTGGATGCATACGTGCTACCCAAGGAGACTGATTTCGATAGATTGATTGCTGTTATGGATTTATTTGCAGATAATCTTCGTGAGCAGGGAATTTTGGCGAAAATGTCGGAAATAACTTTTGGTGATTTAAAAGAAGTTAATGAATCAAGTGTTCGAATGCGTCCTATGCATGTAAGTTTTGCATTGCATGAGAAAGGTGTAGAAAAAGTAATGAAGCTGATTAGAATTGCAGGACTTTTGACAGTTGGTGATGCGCTTACAGATCAAGAATTGGAAGCTCTACTTAAGATTACCGAAGAGGAGAATCCAGCTGGAGTGGTAGCATTGGAACAATTTTTGTCTCTGGATTTAGTCAGATATGCACGCGATGTTAAATCTCATGAAACACAACTTAAAAAGTCATTCACTTCTACAGCCTTTGCTGATACTTTGCAGAAAATTACAAGGAAGTCTTTACTAAAAGATGTAAGGAGCTTGCTGGAGGGAGATTTTGGGAAATATGTTTTGGAGTCAGATTTGTGGCCGATTCAATTCATGACGTTGAGTGAAGCAAGGGTGACGGAGGGGGGGGCTGAAGATTGGTATATGGTTAGGTTGGAGGTGTTGGTTTGGGAGAGGATTTGATGACAATTGACACGCCCTTCGGGCTTTTAACACGCTTCGCTTTTGACAATTAACAGTTAACAACAAATCTTTTGGTTAAAAATGTTAATTGTCAATTGTTATATAAGTTCTCCTTTTATCTTGTATAAACCAAAATACCCCTTTAACATGGCTCCAACCAATGCAAAAACGCCGTAAGTACATCGCACCCCAAAAGCGGGAAAAACGTCCTCGTATTAATGAACAGATCCGTGCTCCTCAGGTTTTATTGGTTGATGAAGATGATGCTAAAGAGATGCCTTTGGAGGAAGCCTTGGCTAAAGCCCAAGAGCAGGAATTGGATTTGATCGAAGTGTCACCCAAGGCAAAACCTCCGGTAGTTAAAATCGGGGAATTTGGACAATATCTCTATCAGATTAAAAAGAAAGCGCAGAAGCAGAAAGCTCATAGCAAGCCAACGGAAGTTAAAACTCTTCGAATGAGTTTCCGAACTGATAAGCATGATATTGAGCGTCTAATCTCGAGAGCTCATGAGTTTTTTGGTGAGCGCCATATGGTCAAATTTGTAATTAGACTTCGTGGGCGTGAGCTTACGAACAAAGCATATGCGAAGACCAAGCTTATGGGTGTTGTGAAAGAGCTTGAGGATGTGTCGGAAGTTGAGAGGGAGATTAGACCGCAGGGGAATCAGTTTATTGTTATTCTTAAGCCGAAGAGAGGTGGGAAGAGAGAAGAAACCAAATCAGCGCAGTAGCGCAGTAGCGCAGTAGATAAAAAGTCGTTTTTTTCTTCCATTAACACATTTCTTGGTTATACTTTCCCCAATGCCTAAGCAAAAATCCCACTCAGGTGCTAAAAAACGTGTCCGCAGAACAGGTTCCGGCAAGATCGCAATCAAGCGCTCCAGGCGCAATCACTTGCTTATGCAAAAGAGCAAGAGGCAGAAAAAACTCAGCCGCACTTTGTTACCTGAGAAGAGTGAGCACAAGGCACTTAAATCTTTACTTCCTTATCTTTAGTTTAAATGAGTGAATTTAAGACATTGTCAGGCGTGGATGTTGGCTCGCCATTAGGTCAATTGGAAGCAGTTGTTTCTGGTGAATTAAGCGTGTCTGAAGCTCAGATAGCAGCACTGCAAGATCAAGTTCTTGGAGGTCTGGACACGACAGGCATTAAAATTCATGAAATTCCTTCGAGATCGAGTGCTGCTGCTGTTGTAGAAATGGCTCAAGAACAGTATGGAGTACATACTCCATTTGTAATACATACTTATTCAGGCGGATGAGAGTTAAACGAGGTCAAACCAGGCGAAATCGACATAAGAAAATCCGCAAACTTGCGAAGGGGTACCGTGGGATGCGGAGGACTTCGTTTAAGAAAGCAAATGAAGCTGTTATGAAAGCAGGGGAGCATGCTTACATTGATCGCAAAAAGAAAAAGAGAGTATTCAGAGCTCTTTGGATCGCACGCCTTAATGCAGCAGTCAGAGAGCAGGGGGTTCCTTATTCCAGATTTATAAAGGGCTTGAAGGATAAGAAGATTGAGCTTAATAGAAAAACACTTAGTGAGTTGGCGGTTAATGAACCGGATGTATTTGAATCTATTGTTGCAACAATAAAGTGAATAGTGAATAGTTAAAAGTTAAAAGTTTTTTTAAAAACACTTTTCACTATTCACTTTTAACTTTTCACTATTTCGTCATACCTTCGAGCAACTTCTTCCCCTCACCAAACAGTTGAGTTGCCATCAAATCAACAAGTGCACCAAAAACCGCGGCGATTACCATTGTTTTCCAGAACAGTGGCTTATCGCTCCACGTATAGATTGTGTAATCAAGATGAACGAAGGCGGCGATAATTGCTCCTCTGAATATAGGATGAATTCTAAATTTGAAAACCGGATGCCAGGTGAATACTCCGGCAAAAGTCAGCATGGTTCCAATAATAAGTCCGTTTATTATCATTGCAGCCTGGACCATTGGAACGTTTTTAATAAGCTCCTCAGGAAGAGAGTAAGCGACAACGATTGAGGCTAATAATGAAATACCAATGCAGAAGAATTTGCGTTTGGCTATGGGGAGGGCGAGTGGGTTCATAGTGGGGCTAGTATAGCATTTTGATCGGATTTCAGATGCGTAGATGCACCCTCCCCCCAGGGGTGGGAATATGTTTTGGGTGGTGGGGTTGCTATTTATAGTGGCATCCTCAAAACCCCAGTCAATACCATCTCAAAAAAAACTTTTACTACCCTCAACTTTTCCGCTTACACAAGCCCCAAAAGAAGTTCCCCCCTTAGGGGGAACAAACAGCTAGCAACTAACAACATACAACATAAATTGTAAATGTCAGGATCTAGTTGTCAGTTGTGGGTTGTTAGTTAATTACTACTCCTCAAGGCCCGCTTTAATCTTCATCGTAGAAATAATTGAAGCCCTCTCGGACTCATCCAATTTCATCGTAATATATTTAATAGTCTCGGTCATATCCGGAATCATCTTGTATTCAAGTGCATTCACTCTTCGCCTTGTAGTTTCCAATTCAATTGCCATGCTCTCAGCCTGCTTTTCGATTTGAGCTAACTGAATTAGGATCTCGAAGAGTTCGTCAAATTTTTCTACTGCTTGATCAAGCAAAGCATTGGTTCCAATAAATCCGTAGTTTTTTATGTTGCCTTCTTTTTTAATTTCAAAGAAAGGAATTCGCACACTCATTACGTTCTTTGTCTTAACATCCAAGCTAATCTTTGCTTCGGGGCTGGAGAGTGCGTTTTTAAGTTGCGCATCACTCAACCACATTGATGCAAACAGAAATGCACGGAATGCATCGCCAAGTTGTTCCTCAACTTTTTCTCTGAGTGTTTTTGCTTCTCTTATTATGCCCATGAACTGTTGCATAAGACCATCCTGTTTATCTTTTAAGAGTTTATGACCACGCTTGGCAGCTTTTGCTCTGCGTTTGAGGTCCATTAGGGCCATTCGGGTGGGGTTTACTCTTAGTAATGCCATTTAGATTAGGTTAGGTAGGTCAGGTAGGTCAGGTAAGTTGATTGTTGAAAGCGAACGAAGTGAGCGTGTCGATTGTTGATTGTTATTTCGGGAGCTTCTTAAGTTCTCCATAGAGAACAATTGTGGTTAAAGTAAAAAGCATCAGAGAGAATGCAATGCATGTATTTCCAACAATCGACATAGCAGGGAACAATCTCATATCAAAGTAGCGAGCAAATTCATCTGTAGCTCCTGCTAAAAAGAAAGATGGTAGGAAAATGACAACTGCAAGACCAAGTAAGTGCCACAGGGTTGTCCAGGTGTGGCCTTTTACTACATTTTTTGAGACCTTTAAGGCTTGCCTGTATCCAAATCCTTCCATAACAACGACAACGTTATAGAATGCTGTTCTGATGGCATAGATGATACCTGGGACGATAAGTAAAATTGCCCAGAAAACAGTGAAACAATCTCTTAAGATTCCGGTTA
>CAZYBL010000011.1:11581-17417 GCA_964645805.1 uncultured Candidatus Peribacteria bacterium
CTAATAACATATTTGGCACTTTCTTTGCGAACAACTTTGAATGAACTCCTGGTTCTTCCTGATGGGGATGCGATCATTCTTTTTCCAATCACAACTGTGGATGCTATTCCCCAGGTGATTATTAAACTTGAAATGATTTCAGCTGCAATAATAAATAAGAAGGGCCTAAAGTCTGTCCTACCCCATTCAAATCCGAAATCTTCTATTTCGAAGTAACCGAACATGTTCATTCCTTCTCCTAGCATATTCATGGCGAACATTGGTAGTACCATTAGCCACAAAACGATTGAGTTTAAGACAGGTTGTTTCTTATAAAATTCCCATGATTGGCCGATGAGGGAGAAAATATTTGGAATGATGGTAAGTTGTTAGAATGTTGGGGGTCACTGGTCACTGGTCACTAGTCACTGGTCACAGGTCGAATGTTGATTGTTGAAAGCGAACGAAGTGAGCGTGTCGATTGTCGATTGTTACTTCTTAGGTAGATACTTCTCGATATACTCATCCTTAACACGCTTAAGCTCTTCCCGTGGGATTTCGGTCAAGAGATCCCAACCGATCTTAAGTGATTCATAAATTGATCGGTTCTCGGTTGGTCCTTGGCGGATAAATTCGTTTTCGAAACGCTCGGAGAATTTTAGGAAGGCCTTGTCAGTTTCACTTAGCGAAGATTCACCAAGGATAACTGCAAGTTCTCTGACCTCAACTCCGCGAGCGTAAGCAGCGGTTAGCTGAGCATCCATTCCGGAGTGATCTGCCCTCGTTTTTCCTTCACCTTGAGCCTTAGCTTTAAGACGTGACAAAGATCCCATAGGAATAATCGGGGGATAGATTCCTTTTTGATGAAGTCCACGGTCAATGTAAATTTGTCCTTCTGTAATATATCCGGTCAGGTCCGGAATCGGATGAGTAATATCATCTTCCGGCATACTTAAGATAGGGATTTGAGTGATAGATCCGTTCTTACCGCGTACACGTCCCGCGCGTTCATACAAAGTTGCAAGGTCAGTGTAAAGATAACCCGGATACCCGCGTCGTCCGGGAACTTCTTTGCGTGCAGCGGAAACTTCGCGCAGTGCTTCGCAATAGTTAGTCATATCAGTCAGAATCACAGTGCAGTGGTAGTCTTTTTCGTATGCCAAGTATTCCGCAACGGTCAGTGCCAATCGTGGAGTCGCGATTCTTTCAACAACAGGATTATCAGCAGTGTTCACGAACAGAACTGCACGCGAAAGTGCTCCGGTTTTTTCAAGCTCGTTTTGGAAGAATTGGGCTTCCTCAAAAGTGACGCCCATGGCAGCAAATATAACTGCGAACTTGTCGTCACTGGTCTCTGGTCCCTGGTCGCTGGTCATAGCCTCACCCCTCTCAACTTCTTCAGGACTTAAAACCCTCATCTGACGTGCAAGCTGTGCTGCGATTTGGTTATGCGGAAGTCCCGCGCCGGAGAAGAGAGGGAGCTTTTGTCCACGCACAAGAGTGTTAAGAACATCAATAGTAGAGATTCCCGTCTGGATAAAGTCATCCGGATATTCGCGTGTGAATGGATTAATCGGCGCACCATTAATATCCAGTTTTTTCTCCGGGACAATCTCTGGTCCGCCGTCAATCGGCTTTCCGGAACCCGAGAATACGCGTCCGAGGATATCTTCGGAAACTCCGATCTCGAATGTGCGTCCCAGGAAGCGGACTTTGGTACCTTCAGTCGTAGCACCTTTTGCTTCCTCGAACATCTGTACGACCGCGAGGTCAGATCTTGCGTCGAGAACCTTTCCAAGGCGCTTGGAGCCGTCCGTAAGCTCGATTTCACAGAGCTCATCGTACGTAACTCCTTCAATACCTTCGACCATCATTAGGGGGCCGGCGATATCCGTTACGGTTTTGTAAGCAGTAGACATAGTAGGAATGAAGAATGAATAATTAAGAATGAATAATTAGCGCAGTAGCGCAGTAGCGCAGTAGGCTTTCTCCATGCATGATTCTACGCATCTGCGTCATCTGCGTAATCTGCGATATCTGCGGTTCAGACAAGGGTGACATAAAGTGAAAAGTTAAAAGTTAAGAGTGAAAAGTTATTCAGGAATTTCGGCGAGCTCTCTTATTGCCTGCGAGCTTCTAGTGATTATTTCGAGTAGATCATTTTGTGTCTCATCTACTCCTTTTTCTCTAAGTTGAGTAACAGTTCTGTCGATTGTATCAAGCTCTTCTAGTATTTCTTCGTGACCTTCGTATACGACTTCTTTTGCTTTTGCATGTGGGTCAAATTCAGTGCTCATATTAGTTGGGTTAGGAGTTAAAAGTTAAGCTGCGGCAGGAACTTCGGCTTCTGCAGCGATTTTCGAATTGCTGCTGCAGGCGGGGGAATCGGCTCCAGTTTCTTTAAGTCCTGCCATTTGGGATCTAATCTTATCTTCAATCTCATCAAAGGCTTTCTCAGCCTCTTCCTCCGGAATAAAGCTGCACTTGGTTATATCTTCTTTAACGGGAAGCTTTTGGACTTTGGAGAAATCAAAGTCCTCCTGATCGATAATAGGCAAAGCTGAATCCATGAACAGGAGAATTGCTCGCATCATTCTGTATTGCTTCTTGATTGATGTATAAGCATCAACCTGATCAAAAGCATTTTGGAACAGGAAGTCTTCGCGGATCATTTTTGCGACTTCAAGCGTTAATTGTTCTTTTGGTGACAAAGCTTCGGTTCCAACCAGCCTTACGATTTCTTCGAGCTTGCTTTCCTGCTGGAGAATTTCAGATGCACGTGTGCGGTTCTTCGAAAAATCCTCCGCAACTTCTTTTGAATAGAAACTCTCCAAGCTGTCTGTGTAGAGCGAGTAGCTCTGCAGCCAGTTGATGGAAGGGAAGTGTCTCTTATAAGTCAGTTTCGCATCAAGTGCCCAGAAGACTTTGGTAACCCTGAGAGTATTTTGCGTCACGGGTTCGGAAAAGTCTCCTCCCGGAGGTGAAACAGCTCCAATAGCAGTCAAAGAACCCTTGCGATTATCAGAACCAAGACATTCACATGCTCCGGTTCTCTCATAGAATCCCGCAGTACGCGATCCTAAGTATGCCGGATATCCTTCTTCACCTGGCATTTCTTCCAGCCGTCCGGACATCTCTCGCATAGCTTCCGCCCAGCGCGAAGTTGAGTCGGCCATCAAGGCTACGTCATATCCCATGTCCCTGTAATACTCCGCAATCGTAATTCCGGTATAAACTGAAGCTTCTCGTGCGGCAACTGGCATGTTGGAAGTATTTGCAATCAGCACAGTTCGTTTCATCAACGGTTCACCGGTGTTTGGATCTTCCAGTTCCGGGAATTCTTTAAGAACATCCGTCATCTCGTTCCCGCGTTCTCCACATCCGATGTAAACGATGATTTGAGCATCAGCGTATTTTGCCAAGCATTGTTGTGCAACAGTCTTACCAGCTCCAAAAGGTCCAGGAATTGCACCTGCTCCTCCTCGTGCAATCGGGAAAAGTGTATCCAGAACTCTCATTCCTGTTGATAGGGGCTCCTCGGGAAGAAGTTTCTTGATTGTTGGGCGGGGGATTCTAATCGGCCAGCGTTGCAACATAGAAATTCGGACTTCGGACTTCGGACTTCGGACGTCGGAATTCTTTTCATTTGTTTTTATCAATGCGATGGTTTCTTCAATAGTGAATGATCCGGATTTAATTTCCTTAACTGTTCCATTTATTCCAGGAGGAACCATGATCTTATGTTCAATAAGTGTTGTTTCCTGCACCGTTCCCAAAATATCACCTTCACTAACTTCATCACCACTACTTGCAACTGCGTTAAATTCCCATTTTCTATCACGATCTAATCCCGGTGCCTCGATTCCTCTGGTGATATATTGGCTTTTCGCTTTCTCCTCAATAAGTTTAAGAGGACGCTGGATGCCGTCGTAGAATTGCTCCAGAAGTCCCGGAGCAAGTTCAACAGACAAAGTAGAACCAGTTAGCTCTACAGGTTCACCCGGTCCTATACCGGAAGTTTCTTCGTAAACCTGAATAGAACCTTCGTCACCGTGAAGTTCGATAACTTCTCCAATAAGCTTCTCTTTGGAAACACGCGCCACCTCGTACATCTTGGCATTTTTCATACCCTTTGCGACAACTAGAGGTCCTGCTACTTTTACAATGGTTGGTTGGGTTGACATGGGGATAAGAGTGAAAAGTGAATAGTGAATAGTGAAAAGTTAATAATTAAGATTCAGATGAGGGTTCGGGCTCATCGTTGAGCAATTCTTCCGATGCTTGTCGGTTTGAGCTTTGAGTCGTTTGTAATCTTGCAAGCATCTCAGCACTATGAAATAGCGCTTCCTCATCATCGGAGGCTGAGGGCCCTGGCAGTCCGTCTGCAAGGAGCTGAAGAAATGTATTCATATTGTTCATATTATAAAAAGTTAAGAGTTAAGAGTTATTTTAAAATATCCGATCCCACGGCTCGTTCGACGATTCGTTTGAGACGTTGCAGTCCATAACCAGTTGATCCTTTATGAGAGGGGAGTGGAATGATTGCGGGCAAGGCACCGCGGGCGAGTTTCTTCTCATCGTCGGGAGTAATCCCGCCCGCGAGGTCTTCGGTTATAAAAACAATTGCATATACATTTCGCTCGACTCCGGATGAGTCAGTTTGAGTTTCTTTCTTAAGTCTGTGAAGTTCATTTACAGCTTCAGTTGTGTTATCAACAGGAATTACATCCACACCCAGGAGTGCGAATCCTGCGACCGCTTCCCATGTGCCTACAATTGCAATCTTATGATCCATTATTTAGCAAAATTAGAAGCTGTTAAAAACGGTGGAAGCATCTTCTTAGTTTCCTGAGGGCTTAGCTCCGCTTGTTTAGCAATTAAAATAGTTCTAACTACTTTCAATTGATTCATTGTAATTGCTGCAAATGCAAAAAGAGGTTCAATACTCAGCGGAACATTCCACATCTTCGCAAAATCGGAAGAAATTATATGTGCGGCTGCCTGTTCGAACGCGACAGGATCACTAAGGAGAGTTTCTAGGTCATCTGGTAAGTAATAATCCAAATTGGAGCGCTTGAGTACAGAAATAATTACATCTTTATCGCCCGCAAGTTCCTTCCTAGAAATTGTTCCCCCTTCAAGTAGGAATGGAAGGACTTCGGGGATTTCAGATTTTGCTAATCTGAGAGCTGTTCGAATATTTTTAAGATCAATATTGTGGGACATGTAGGTTTCTATAAATTCGCTTCCGCTTTTGTATGCCAAACCCATTTGAAGTCCGGCAACAAAGTTTGAAACCGCAGTGTCCACTTCCTGTGCTGTTATTTCTTCACGTTTTTTTAAGTCTAAAATAAAATCTAAATTCTCATATTCCTCTTTTTTATAGGAAGTCATGGAGCTCATGGGCTCTTCGCCTACTTCGGAAAGAAGTCCGTGATGTTTTTTGATAACATGTGCCATCAAAGCACAGTCATTCTCCAGCCATAATATATGGAATATCCTGCGTTTCTCCTCCGGGGACATCTGCTCGACCTGGTTTCTCATCCATCCTCCAACCGCTTCAATTATTGCATTCCCTTCCGAGATTCTCTGATCAATCACATTTGTCATCTTTACCTCAGTCAAAATCTTCTCGACCTCACGTGCTGATGCGGCGCCAAGCATACGATCCAGGTCAGTCTGCTCAAGTAACATCAGCTTAAGCACACCTATACGGCCGTGGGAGTAGGCGAATTGGGGCGCGAAGGTTGATTTAAGATCAGGCATTTAGGCGGCAGTAAATAGATTTTGAGCTATTTCTAATTCGGACGTCGGACGTAGGACGTCGGACGTAAGATGTTCCAGAGTACTGTCCTGT
>CAZYBL010000012.1:0-16494 GCA_964645805.1 uncultured Candidatus Peribacteria bacterium
AGCTTCGATTACATTTGCAGGTTTCGTTGCATCTTTTGCTGTAAGCATGGTTGCGATTTTGTTTTTAAGAAGTTGGGTTATAAAAAGAAGTCTTGCATGGTTTGCGGTTTATCTGATTCCTGTAGGCCTTTTATTAGTTTTTGCGTAGTTATCGATCAACACATTTGTTCGAAAACCAATTAACTACACTTTTTTCTCTTGCTACCATCTACGTTGCATATACAATGCCATCCACACTTAAAGATTTTTCTTCCCCCAATTTCAAATGCCAACTGCAGTGCTAAAAAATTCCATCCGCCGACTTCGTTTTGACAGAAATATGACTCAAGAGGAGCTTGCACTGCGAACAGGTGTCAGCAGACAAACAATTATGAGTATAGAAAGAGGACAAACTAATCCTTCTGTTCTTCTCGCATTCAAAATCTCTACAGCACTAGAATCACCTCTAACTGAGGTATTCTGGATGGAGGGGAGTTTAGTACCTGTTTAGAATAAATAGCCTTTGCTAAAGCTATGACTATCAAGAAAGGATAAAGTTGATTGGTTGTTGGTTTTTAGTTATTGGTTTTTGGTATCACACAATCGGAAACACTAACTCTTTGCATAACCAAAAACCAGTAAACCAATAAACTACCGTCGTATCTTCCAATACCCAACCACAACCACCACTGATCCAATCAAAACCCAAAACACCGCATTCTGACTCCATTGCCGTATCAGCTCCTGATTTTCGCCTGCGAAATATCCTATAACTGCCAATACCGTTACCCACAAACCTGCACCCAGCCCTGTGTAAAAACTGAAGCGACCAAGCGGCATTCGTGCAAGCCCCGCCGGGAAAGAAATGTACTGTCTGATTACTGGGATTAGTCTTCCTATAAATGTTCCAATCTCTCCATGTTCTTTTAAAAACTTTTCGACTTTATCAAATCTTTCTTTCGGTAAAAATAACCACTTGCCCCATTTAATTAGGGCCGACCGGCCCAAGCTGACCGCTATGTAATAATTAACCCAGGCACCCAAAAGCGATCCGAGTATTCCCGACGCAATGACCGCAATCAAATTCATCTCACCCTGCTGAGCCAAATATCCTGCAGGAATAATTACAACTTCACTTGGAAATGGGAAGAAAGAGCTTTCGAGTCCCATCAAAAGAATTATTCCCGGATAACCGAGGGAGCCGATTGTTTCTACAAGCCAGATGATTAGGTTGTGAAGCATTGGGGTGATCTTAAGTTAGTGGAAGTTATTGAACAAGTCATTAGGTCAGGTAGGTAAACGGCCTTCGCACCCGGGAACGGGTGCTCTAGTATAATAACTGATAAAACCAGAGCAGCCCTTCGTGGCTGCGAGGGTTTTATAATAAAAAAACTTGCCGGACCTACCTAACCTAATAAATCTTTTTGCATTACTATCCACAAAAATAGTACAATTACACGAACATGCCTCCTTCTCCTTTTCACGGAATTTTTTCTGCCTTCGGTCAGGACACACCGAAAGGTACTTCGGATGCAACCGGAGGTTTTGGGTTTACTGAAGTTGACGAAAGCAGTCACGATTCCGATTCAAAAGACCACAGCCGGGATTTCGATTCCGAAAACCGCAGCCGGGATTCGTCTATCCCGGCAGGCTCAGCGGCCTCTACCAAAGGACAAATAGCCGTAGACATTTACGAACAGAATGGCTACTACGTCGTCCGCGCACCAATCGCAGGAGTGAGTTTGAACGATCTGGATATCGAAGTTGATGAAAAAGTATTAACTATCCGTGGAATTAGAAAAAAAACTGATGACGTCCCAGATGATCAACACTATGTACAAGAATGTTTTTGGGGAGAATTTGCAAGATCAATTACATTGCCCTGCATTATCGATCCAAAAAAGGTGAAAGCAACTTTTTCGAAGGATTGTATTTTGAAAGTTCTGATTCCGAAGGAGGAGAAGGTGAAGATTGTCAGAATTAATGAAGGTTAAATGGTTGAATGGTTGAATGGCTCTAAAGAGACATCAAGCTTGCTATTCGCTTGCGAACCATTCAGCCATTTAACCATTCAGCCATTCAATCTAACCATTTAGCCATTTAAATTGTCCAAACCCTCACCGCCTCCCTATACCCCTCCGGCGTCCCAGTATCAATCCTCGTCCCCCTACACTCAAACCCATGTACAGGCTCGGTGCTTAATTGATCTATGAGCGCATCAATTATTCTTATTTCACCTCCGTGACCTGAGCCAACTTTCGGTAATATTTCAAATGTTGAAAGTGGAAGAATGTAGCGACCGACTATTCCAAGCGTCGAAGGCGCATCATCGGGATGCGGTTTTTCGACCATCCCTTTTAGTTTTTTAAGTCTTACTTCTTCCGGATGATCTTTGTCAACTTCAACAACGCCGTACTTAACCGTGTGTTCTTTTGGAATATTTTCAAGAGCAACTATTGCACCTTCTTTGCCGACTAACTCGTGAGCATTAATTAATTGCCTGACCCCGGAGTCATCACCAATAAACAAATCATCTCCGAACAAAACTGCAACCGGACCTTCCACCCAATCAGAAGCTTGCAAGATTGCATGACCGTCACCAAGTTGTTCGTCCTGATAAACCGTGTGAATGCGAGCGGAATCATATCTCTTTAAGTCTTCCAAGTGATGTAATTTGTCACGCTTATCTAATTCTTGAGCCAGTTTTTCATCAATTTCAAAATAACCTTTGAGCGATTCTTTCCCTGAGCTGATTACAAAACAAATATCATTAATCCCCGCCTCCAAACACTCATCAACCAAATGAGCAATGATCGGCTTGGTCCCAAGCGGCAACATTTCCTTTGGGACAGATTTTGTCCAGGGAAGGAAACGGGTGCCGAGGCCTGCTACCGGCAATATAGCTTGCATCGGGGGGATTCTAGAGATAATGAAGCACTCAGGGAAGTTTTTAGTTATTGGTTTTTAGTTTTTAGTTAAATTGAAATTTTACTGCGCTACTGCCCCTAGGGGGTCCCTTTGGGACGCTACTGCGCTAAAAAACGAAAAACCAATAACCATAAACCAATTAACCAAACTTGCGAATCACTCCGAAATTCTATATACTAACCACAAATACCAATACAAAATATGAGCCCCCAAGAAGAACTAGCAAAAGTCCAAACTTTATACGTTATGCAGATGGATGTCTGGAAAGTTCTGGACGGAAGAGTAAGAAGCGAGAGTAAAGTCGAGGAAGCACGAAAATGCCTAAGACAGTTTAAGAAACTCTTAAAAGAAGTAGACTGGAGGTATATGGGAGGGGAGGATGTCTACTGCGAGCTTGTGAAGATGGCGGAGGAGGCTGACGTCAAATTGAAGAAGGTTAACAATTGACAGTTGACAGTTGACACGGTCCCGCTTGCGCGGGACCTTTTGACAATTAACCATCAATTTTAATTGTCAATTGTTAATTGTTACAATAGTACTCATAAGGCGGCACCCTATAATTCGGTTTCTGATACGTGTACGACTCACACAACGCGTACCTATTCACCGAAGGTACATACGCTCTTTCTTCGGAGTACCTAACATCGGAAATCCTCCTGCTCGAATAACGCGCAGCCTCTGGATCTATTGGCGGAGCATAGTATCTTTTTCTGTGATATGGATGTAGTGCGTGTGTTACGGATCTGTCCGGATGCAAGTAGAAGTAATCTTTGGCATATCTGTATGGATCAACTCTCGAGTATTCATAATGTCTTCGTGGGCGCACATCCCAAGGATGAACTCCATTATTAATAGTATCGTCACACCAATCAGCCGACCTTGCAGCTGAGGCTGCTGGGACGAGTACTGCGAAGGAAAAGGCTGTAATTAGGGCTAAATTGATGATTTTGATCATAGGAGGTTGATCCTAATGGTATTTAAGGGTTAGTCAAGGAAAATGGACATTTACTGCGGCGAAGCCGCAAAGGTGCCATAAGCGTCCCGCTTATGGAAGCATTAAAACCCTCGCACCTCGAAGAGGTGCTCTGGTTTTACAATTTAATTACACAAACTAGAGCGCGTCTTCGACGCGCGAGGGTAACGAATAATACTACCTGACCTCCCCTACCTCCCCTACCTACCATACCTAATCATTTCTATTCTCCTCTTCGTAACAACTCTATCTCATCACGTATATCAGCAGCCCTTTCGAACTCCAAATTCTGCGAAGCCAGATCCATCTGCTCTTCCAGCTCTTCAAGTAATCTCTTCTTCTCATCTGCAGGAATCTTACTGTGCTTTCTGCGTGGACGCTTGAGCTCTGCCTTCCTGCTTTCTTCCGCAATATCATGGACTGCTTTTACAATCGACTGAGGAGTGATGTTGTGCTTCTTGTTGTACTCTTCCTGAATTTTTCGTCGGCGATTAGTCTCATCGATCGCACCTTGCATCGCTTCCGTCGTTTTATTTCCATAAAGATGAACATGGCCATTAACATTACGTGCGCAACGCCCGATAGTTTGAATAAGAGCATCGCGTGAACGCAAGAATCCTTGTTTATCCGCATCTAAAATTGCGATGAAACTTACTTCAGGTAGATCTAATCCCTCTCTGAGCAGATTAATTCCGACTAAGATATCAATCTCTCCTGTTCTAAGTTGCCTAAGGATTTCAATTCTCTCCAAAGTCTCTATATCACTGTGTAAGTATCTGACTTTATAATCAGCATCCTTAAGATAATCTGTTAGCTTCTCCGCCATCTTTTTTGTAAGCGTGGTTATGAGCACTCTCTCACCACGCTTAATCGTTTCATCAACTTCTTTTGTAACATCATCTATCTGACCTTTGCTTGATTTAATTGTAACCGGAGGATCCAGGAGTCCTGTTGGACGAATAATCTGTTCAGCAATCAAATTCTTTGGAGTATTAGCATATTCATACTTACCAGGCGTTGCTGAAACATAGATTGACTGTTTTATCCGTTCTTCAAATTCGTCGAATTTAAGCGGACGATTGTCATGCGAGCTTGGCAAGCGGAATCCGAAGTCAACCAGAGTTTTTTTACGGCTAAAGTTTCCTTCATACATTCCTCCAACTTGCGGAACGGAGATGTGAGATTCATCCACAAAAAGAAGAAAGTCATCCGGGAAGTAATCAAGAAGAGTTGATGGGGGTTCACCGGGTTTGTTGCCTGAGAGGTATCGACTATAGTTTTCAATCCCCGTGCAATAACCGGTTTCTTTGAGCATCTCCAGATCATATTCGGTGCGTTGCCTTAAGCGCTCAGCTTTTGAATTTTCACTTGCCTCTAATAATTCTTTTTCCCGCTCGTTCAAATCTTTCATAATCTCTTCCGCAGCCTTATCAATTTTTTCCTGAGTTGTAACTGTGTGAACCGCGGGGAAGATCGTGGCTTCATTTAGATCGTTGATGAGTTCTCCTGTAAAACTATCAACTTCCTGAATTACTTCGATCTCATCAAAAGGCATTTCCATTCTTATTACCGTATCGCCCGCTGGTGGGAAGACTTCAACGGTGTCACCCAAGACATGAAACATTCCCTGCCTAAATTCAATCCCGCTTCTCTTATATTGAATATCAGTTAAACGCCTGAGAAGTTGATCGCGCTGAATCCCCTCACCTTTTTTTAGCGTGATTGCCAGCGCTTCATAATCACTCACGGAACCAAGACCATAAATACAACTGACTGATGCAACTATCAAAACGTCTTTACGAGTCAGTAAATTATAAGTCGCTGCGTGCCTGAATTTTTCTATTTCTTCATTTATAGATGCATCTTTCTCGATGTAAGTATCAGTTGCAGGTAAATATGCCTCCGGTTGATAGTAATCGTAATACGAGACGAAGTAACTGATCGCATTATTCGGGAAGAACATGTTGAATTCCGAGCAAAGCTGTGCAGCCAGAGTTTTATTGTGAACTAAAACGAGCGTCGGACGTTGAACTTCCTGAATGACATTCGCCATTGTAAAAGTCTTACCGGTTCCAGTTGCCCCAAGCAGTGTTTGATGCCTTTCGCCTTTGTTTAATCCTTCGACCAATTTCGCGATTGCCTCCGGCTGGTCGCCGGTTGGTTCGAAGTCTGAGACTAATTTGAATGGAATGCTTTTAGGCATGTTCTGATGATTGTACAGGCTAGGGTGGGTTATTCAAATGGTTAGTCGGGAAAATGGGATTCCTTTTATGACCTCATCCCCCGTCCCCTTCTCCTTTTCTCGACTTAAGCTACAAGAGCAATCTTTGGAAAAGGAGAAGGGGAGCTTCGTTATTGATGTATAAGAAGCCCCCTCTCCTTTTTCAGCAATGAAAATCGACTTGAAACCGATATTAATTACTCACATATCCAAAGCAAGAAAAGGAGAGGGGGTTGGGGGGTGAGGTCAGCCATAAAACCACTTGAATGGTAATAACCAACAGTGCTACATTCACCCCCTACCCCCCTAAGCACATGCAAGTACTAAAAACCCCCGAATGGATAAAAAGTCTTCCATCACCCAATGGACAAACCGAGAGATTAGAGGATATAAAAAGTACAATAAGCGGGCGAATTCGTTCGAGGATGGCAAACAAATACGCTAGACACGACGCGAAGAGAAGTGCGATTCGTGCTGCAACAAAAGATACTTTTAGGCCTCATATCCAAGCTCCTTGCACCTCTGACGGAGATAAAGAATTTAATTTCATTGGAAGTATGAATTTTGAGAACACAGTTACAGTTCCAGGATGGGGAGGATTTGGCGGCACAAGAGAAATACTACTTCACGACACAATTGAAGAGCCAGATTCCTTTGATTTAATTTCTGATTTACAAAGAGATGATCGGACGCTGTTGGCAGATGATCTGGTAAGAGATTTCGTAGCTCGAATGAAGTACCACGTTGGCAAACATTTAGATAAAGGGTTACCCGAAATATCCAGTGATGCTCTTTGGCAAATAAGCACTCTTCTTGGCGGCGGCCACTTTAGCAGAGCTGCAGTGTTCAGCAATACTGATTCCAAACCAGTTGCAGAACTTATTAGTAAGCTCTACTCGAATGCTTTTTTTGGCAGAAGCCTGGAGGCAGTCCGCGCACGAATAATTGCAGGAATTACTGATCCAGTTACTTAACCACCCTCGCCCTCCTACTACTCCTAAACGCGAGAAGCGCGCTTGCGACTAATATGATGATAACCGGATAAAGCATCCATTGTTTTGGAAACTCAACCGGATATCCACCATAGGGCTCTTTAAATTCACTCGAAATCGCAGGCACATACATTACCAACAAAACAACCGGAACAACGATTTTAATTAGACCATTAAACCATTTTCCAAGACTGATGCGTGACACCTGGTTGATGTATTTTCTAAGTTTATCCACAGGAAACAGCCAGGCGACGATTATAAATTCCGGAATTATTGCCCAGAACAAAACGTGTTCAACAATTATATGGTCCAGTGCATCAAGCCTCAAGAGTCCATTCTTGCCTGCAAATGCAAGAGATAAAGCGAATAACGGAATACATATAATTCCTACAAATGCTTCATGGGATAATTTTTTGTAAAAGCTTTTAAACTCATTCCGTACTGTGTTTACAACAATTTCAATAAGAGCAAAAGCTGAGTCTATTGCAAGAGAAAAGACCGTGAGGAAGAAAAGTGTTGCAAAGAATCCACGCGCGAACGGTAATGTGAAAAGCGCATTTGGAAATGCCACAAAGGCAAGCGTGGGCCCGGAAGTTACAACTTCCGTAATGGGAACTCCCTGTTTCATCGCCGTATATCCAAGAGTTCCGAATATCGCAAGTGATGCCAAAATGCTAACCAATACATTCCCGATTGCAATAATAGTTGCTGTTTGCGCAATGTTAGTTTTTTCGTGATTAAATCCCGCGTAAATCAAAGTAATCGCTAATCCAATATTAGCGGAGAAAAATGATTGACCTGCGGCTGCACGCCAAACTTCGGGGTCTGATAATTTGCTCCAATCGGGAAGTATTAGGAATTTGAATCCTTCTGTGCTTCCTGGAAGAGTGAGAGAATTTATAAATAGTATCAACAAAAGCAGAAACGGTAACGGGACTGTCCATTTAACAACATGACTTATTGACTTGATTCCCTTGAATATCGATAAGTAAGAAGCTACATAAGCAACAATTAATCCGACAACAACAGGCTTAGAAAAACCTCCAAAAGAGAGTGGATCTTCGTGGAACTGCAATACCTCATTGAAGAAAAATGCCTGCGCATCTTCGCCCCAAGCAAGTAATGGACTGTGATACAAGAAGTTAACACTCCATCCTATTACTACAAGGTAATAACCTGTTATCGCAGCAACTGCCAACACAATCATCCATCCTATAAAACGCCCGATTAAGCCGGCTTTAGATCCCAACGCCGCAACAATTTCTTTTCTTTCCATCTGCCCCCACGCAGTTTCCAATGTTACAAGCGGGATGACGAAAACTAATAAACATACAAAATAGGCAACCACGAACGCAGCACCTCCGTTGTCATAAACCATATAAGGGAAGCGCCAAAGGTTACCAAGCCCCGCAGCAGCCCCTATGGCTGCAAGGATGAATAGCCATTTAGATTTCCAGAGAGTTGGTTCTGCCATATTTAAGTGGGGGAATAATGCACACAAATCATAACAAACTTAGCTTCTAGCTTCATTAGCTTCGTTAGCTTTTTCTGGTAATTGTAACTAGTGACAACAACCAGAAGCTAAAGAAGCTAAAAGCTAAAGAAGCTGTTTAATTTCTTGCCCAAACTCCAAATTCCGGTAAAATCCCCCATCCGTCCTTTCCCATCACCAATTGCACCCCTTCGTGGGTGCGAATGAAAACTAAAGTAGACGGTCTCAGTACTTCAACTTCACTTTCGTATAGGAGATGCTTAAATGAACGAACTTTCCAGTCATCTTACAACTGCCCTAACCGAAGCAATTAAGGGCAAGCCCGACAGCGAAAGGTTGTGGGCTATTCGATCACTGATTGCTGACTTGAGCGGCAAAATACCAAGTACAGCTTGGTATATCGAAAAAAGCCTGTTGGAGGGAGCAAATTGTAATGCTCTCCAGCAGGCATTTGAGAGGTTTCCATTCCACAGAGTGGAACGGCAAGAGTTTGGCACTTTCCAGAGCTGGCTGGAAGAGCGGTTCAAAGATGCGGTCAGGTTTGGGCTGGACAACCAGTTCGTCGCCCAACACAAGCTTTTGCCCGCGACAAACGGCTTGATCGCGAAGGTAGCGATTGTGCCAACAATCCTTGATGATCCATATGGAGGTCTGGCTCCCAAGGACATCAACAATCCCAAGGAAGTCGAGGAGGCACTTTACGAAGTCACGTCTGTGACCAGAGTGCTCGAGCTCATGCTCGGATGCTGCGTCGGATTCCAAAGATGGGAACACTTCATCTTCCCGAACGAATTGCCCGGCTGGGTGATAGCAGCTATTTCACCCTTAGAATCTGCGGAAAAGATCGGCGACGTGATTCAGGCATTCAAACCTGTCTTCGATCTGGAAGAAGTTTGAATGTCCGTAGACGCAGTCCTCATTTGTACCGAGGCCGTCGTCTACTTTAGTTTTTGACCGACCTCATCCCCCGTCCCCTTCTCCTTTTCTGACTTGAGTAATAAGAGCAATCTTTGGAAAAGGAGAAGGGGAGCTTCGTTATTGATATAAAGAAGCCCCCTCTCCTTTTTCGACAATGAAAAACAGTCAGAAATAATATAAATTACTCTCAAAGCTCTAGCTTAAAAAGGAGAGGGGGTTGGGGGGTGAGGTCAGATAATGTATTATCTTTCTATGATCGACCTCGACGACCTCCGAGCCCGGCCTGAAGCCTACGAAAAAGCATCTAAAGACAAATTCCTCGATGTATCTATCAAAGATTTCCTCAAACTCGACGATGAGCGCAAAGCTAAGCTCACGAAAGTAGAAGAAATGCGTGCAAAGAAGAATGAGGTCAGCAAAAAAATCCCGACTCTTAAGGGCAAGGATAAAGAAAAGATGCTAGATGAAATGAAAACGTTTAGTAATGACCTTAAAACTGAGGAAGACGCTCTAAGCGCAATCGAAGAAAACTGGAAGGCAATGCAACTTGAGCTTCCTCAAATTCCACTCGACAAAGTTCCAGTTGGAAAAGACGATGAGTCTAACAAAGTCGAGAAGGAAGTTGGCAAAAAACCAAAGTTTGATTTCAAACCAAAAGATCATGTAACTCTCGGTGAAGAACTAAGAATACTGGATATCCCTCGGGGAGTTAAGATGGCTGGTGCAAGAAGTTATGTTCTTAAAGGTGATGGAGCCAGACTCGAGATGGCAATTCTTCAGTTTGCACTTGATAAACTTCGCGATAAAGGTTGGACCCAATTCACGCCGCCTTATATGGCAACTTATGACTGCTTCATGGGTACTGGGTTTTTCCCAGGAATCGATCAGGAAAATATTTACGCGCTCGGCGGACAGTCGGAAAAGGACGGGCCGATTGATCCGGATAATCTTTACATGATCGGAACTTCCGAAGTAACAGTTGCGAGTTATCATGCAGATGAAGTTTTAAAAGAAGAAGATCTACCTCTGCGTTACGCCGGTTACTCGCCCTGTTTTCGCAGAGAGGCGGGGACTTACGGGAAAGATACAAAGGGGCTCTATAGAATCCATCAGTTCCAGAAGATTGAACAGGTAGTTTTGTGTAAAGCTGATCAGGATGAAGGCTTAAAGATGTTTGATGAGATTTTGGCTAACGCAGAAGAAGTGATGCAAGAACTTAAACTTCCCTATCGCGTTGTGACTAACTCGACTGGAGATATGGGTAAAGGGAAAGTATTCATGCAAGACATAGAAACCTGGATGCCAAGCCGTGATTCATATGGCGAAACCCATTCGTGTTCATATCTTGGTGATTATCAGGCACGACGCTTGAATATAAAATACATGCCCGCAGGCCGGCCTACATATGTCCATACTCTGAATTCAACCTGCATCGCAACCCCAAGGATTCTAATCCCGATTCTCGAGATTTATCAGAATAAAGACGGATCGGTGGATATTCCAAAGGTTTTGCAACCTTATATGGGCAAGCAGAAAAAAATCACAAAATAGGTGGAATTCAATGCTTAAATAGGTCTAATATCCGCTCCTTTTCCAATATCTATTATGGATGAATCCAACGAAACTGGAGAGCTGGAAGCTATCAAAATCCCCAGGGATCCAAAATATTTGCGCGCAATTAGAGTATTAACTGAAGCAAAAATATTAAGTAGGATGGCCCCAGAAGGAGGATCATTGGTACTTGTCATCGGAAAGGGGCAGCGTCAAGATGCCATAAAGGTATTAACCGACGAGGGTGTTCCATCAGAAAAGATTGATGATGCCGAGGTACCCAAAAAACCAATCAAAGAATAATTGAGTAGTTGGTTGCCTGTTGTTAGTTGTTAGTTAATCATATCTTCCTAATGAAGATACTATTCACCCGCTTCCCATTAGAATCCGCCCTTGGCGGTGCTGAGACCCAGGTTTTATCACTAATGGAAGGGCTAAGATCAAAAGGACATGAGATTAGATTTCTGGGAAGTTGCCCTACTCTACTCAAAGAATGTAAAAGAAGGGGAATCCCTGCAAATCAATTAACCATAGGCCCTCCGCCTGTGACCAAATGGGGAGCGATTAGTTTTTTGTGGAGACAGAGGAAGATGAGGAGGTTGCTTGAGATGGGGATGAAGGCACATAGTGATGTTGATGCGGTTGTGATGTTGAGCTTAAGTGAAAAGTTATTAATGACTCTTCCTCCATCCCCCGACCCCTTCCTCCAAAGGAGAAAGGGGGGCCAATTATCAGCCCCCCCCTCTCCCACGGAGAGGGGGGCGGGGGGAGAGGAAGTCTATTGGCTCGAGCATGACCGCGTAGGCCGCTGGCTTACCAAGAACCCCTGGCTTCCTTGCCTAAAGAAACTTAGTAAACAAGCAACAACAATCGTCGTCTCTGAACTTAGCAAAAAGATTTACTTGCATCTCGGATTCCCGGAAGACAAAGTTGTCGCGATTCCAAATGGAATCGATTTAAGTAAATTTAAAAAGTACGAATCTAAAAAACTTCAAACAGAAGACTTCCACATAGGATGCATTTCCAGACTTTCTCATGAAAAAGGAGTTGATCTTCTTGTTGATGCAATCAAAGAAATTCCAAATGCTAAACTAACAATCGTTGGAAAAGGTCGAGATGAAGAAAAAATTAAAAAATTAATTCTCAATTCTCAATTATCAATTCTCAATTTATCAAGAGTGGATGACCTAAACTCATTCTACAACTCTCTCGATCTATTAGTGTTGCCTTCCCGCGAACACGATCCATTCGGCCTGGTCGCAGCCGAAGCGATGGTTCTTGGAGTGCCAGTTGTTGTTACCGATCAATGCGGCATCGCTGATTATCTGGAAGATGGCAAAGATGCAATAATCGTAGAAGCTAATTCAGCTAATCAGCTAAAAGCAGGAATTCTAAGGCTAATCGCTGATGAGAAGTTTATGGAGAATATTGCTAGAGAAGGACAAAGGACTGCGAAGGAGAAATTTGGGGTTGAGGAGATGGTGGATAAGTATGTGGAATTGTTGATTAAATAGCTAATTGCTTTATAACTCGTATATGACCAAAACAGCCGAACAAATATTACTGGTTGAACACGATGATGAATGGATCGCAGAGTTCCAAGCATGCGTAAGTTATGAAGTTGAAGCGGAACTTATTTTAACTGTCGCCAGAAACGTCGACGAAGTTGTGAGGTTATTTAGGGCCCTGGTAAAACATACAACTGATATGACCGGACCACCAATTAATTCAATCTTTTTAAAGAGCAATATCAAACCCCGTGCTCACGCTGCAGATTTGTTTAAATGGATGCTGGAAGAAAATCGGGAAATTGCAGAGAATAGAACTGCTCTGTGGACTAGCGATAGTCTTGTAACAGCTTTCAGGTTATTTGATACATTAGATTTACCTAAGCCCGTATATATATCAAGGCACGATTTTAATGGGGTTAGAGCATTTATTGAAGAAAAGCTTCACACGGGAGCCTGATATTCATTAGTACACAAGCATTCCCTCGTACCGTACTTTGATGCATTTCATTTTTCAGACTAGGGTTTTTATTATGCAACTATTCAATTGAATAGTTTGATATCAACCCACGCACCTGCTACACTCTAAACCTATGAAAAATCTAATCTTACTTGAACGAATATACAAAGCAGTAGCTAATCGTAAGAGGCTTCATGCACTTGTATTCTTAAAAAAGAAACAATCCGCGACCGTAAATTCAATCGCAAAAGCTATAGGCCTCAAACATCAGGCTACTTCCAAACATCTTCAGTTATTATATAATGCCGGATTTCTAACACGCCGAAAACGCGGCTTATTCGTCACATATAGAATATTTACGCCACTTAAAGCGGATCAGAAGAAAATCATTTCGTCACTTTAAACATTTGCATTTATAAATAATCAGAGTACCCTTGCCCTCCTATATGGCTACCAAAAAACCTGATCCATCACCCGAAGCTGTTGGGCGTCGACGTGTTTCTATTCGTGCAACTAGAAGAGAACCTGTATTACATTCCACTCGTGAAATTGATGAGCAGGTGAGAAATATTGTAAGAGAGACAGTTGAGAGACCTAAAGGGGGAAGCGTTGATCTCAAGTTCAATCAAATTTCTGCCAAAAAAAGAAAGAGGGTGATTGAGGCTATCCAAGAAATATTCGGAGTGGAATCCTAAAAAACCGGCTCATCTAAATCGAAGAACCGGTTTAAATCGGAGTGATTTGGATGCTCACAAAAGCGCCATGATGGCTCCAACAAGGAAGCCGACGCCACCCGCGATTAGCGACGGAGCTGTGCTAAGACACACACAGATCCCAAGTGCTATCAAGGCAACAACAAGCATACATACGTGCTTTCTGGGTCTGATCCCGGTCAAGCATACTTGTTTTGTTCGATCCCCGCGTACATAGGCAAGCAGATCGTAAGCAATCAGACACACTGACCAGCCTGCCAACGTGGCAGCAATCGTATACCCATTCACCGGAAGCCCAAAGCAGGCACCCACAGCGAAGACCAGAGTAAACACTATCGCTGGATAGATCCAAGGCATGTCTTGGTCTCCTATATGACAAAGATCTGAACAGTAAATTGCACTCCTAATGATCTTATAATACTTATCTGAGCATTACACAACCATCTACACTTCTTTTCCTGATGATATATACTCAATTTCGATGCAACGATTGTTCCTATTGCTTCCAATCCTGGCATTTATCTTCTTCATCCCCGAAGTTGACGCTAGAACTCCCGCCACTCGCCCAAGAATTATCTCACGCGCTCAATGGGGAGCAGATGAATCGCTTCTTACAAGTTCGAAAAACGGAACAATGGGTATAAATGCAAGTGACGTAGGAGAAACTGGAGGAAACTCTGAGCGAGCAAAGGAATGTAGGAGGTGGCAGAAGAATTATCCTCAGGATTTTAAAAAAGGAAAAATCGTGACCCATGATTCCAAGGGCAGGAGGCTCAGATGGCCACAAGAATATTCCCCCGAGGTAAAACTTATTGTAGTCCACCACACAGCTCTAAAGATCGCAGGAGACAAAAGGCCGCCAGATGAAAGAATGCGGGCGCTTTATGAATATCATGCAGATAAACTGGGTTGGGGAGATATAGGATATAACTATGTGATTGACGAGAAGGGGAATATTTACGAAGGAAGGAAGGGGGGCAAGGGAGTTATTTCCGGACATGTTTACTGCGCAAACACATTAACTAATGGAATTGCACTAATGAGTAATTTTGAAGTTGAAAAGCCCACGCAAAGACAGCTAAGAAGTCTGATGAAACTGATTTATTACCTCGCACAGGAATACAACATCAATCCGCGGAACTCTGTTCGCTTTCACGGAGAACTGATGTTTCCAATTGTCGGGCATGAAGACATAGGGCACACGCGTTGCCCCGGATATTATCTTCATAAAGTTATGCCACAGATCAGAGCACATGTGATCGCCGGAAAACTGGATTCAATGATTTATATAAAAAGCCGACAAGATAGTACTCACGCGCGTAGAACAGCAAGGCTTGCAAAACTCGAAGCTAATCAACCAATCCTAAGAGCTGCTGGAGCAACCGAAATTATTGGAAGACCGGGAAGCAATGTTTATCTTCAACTCCAATATATCGCGGGAGACAGCCGTGTCCCCCGCCGCGCAAGGCTTGCAAAAATAAATCGGAGCAGCAACAGGATTGGAATCTGGCAACAATTAAACAACAGAGAAATCATGGTCAGAAAAGAACTGATTTCACCAGTTTCTATGAGGCCTCGCGAAACACAGTTGATTCAAATGCGAGTCCTGCTCCCCCGTCAGGCCAAAGCTTACGAGCTTACAATCGGTGATATAACATTTGTACTTAGAGCTGAAGGTAGACGAGTTCCACTTAGCGACACAATTATCGAATCTCAAAGCAGGAAGAAAATTATGGAAGAGAGATTGGAGCGAAGAAGAAAGGCCAATAAAAATACTTCAATTGAACATAAAGCGATCGCTTCATCAGACAAAACAATCAGAATCCGGCTCGGGTTCGAAGAAGAATACGCAAAACTGAACACAAGTTCATTGATGTCTATAAATGGACAAACAATAGGAGGAAGAGTGATTACACTTAGGCGTGATGGTAATAAGTGTACTGCAAGAATGGAGAAACAGGGGCTTGTTCCAGTGCCAATCCCAAAGCATCAATCGAATCTTCCTAAGCGTGATAGCGCAACTGATCGCAATGTTGCAGGTGCATACTTCGAATCGGAAGCATTAAGAATTGATCCAGGGTCTGGAATCATCACAATTACTAACTGGAATAAGCGATCAAACAAATTTAGAGGAGTAATCGAATGCAGGATTGTTGATGAAAAACTGACTCTGATTAATGCGCTCCCACTCGAACAATATCTATGGGGGCTTGCGGAGGAGCCGGACACCGAGCCTTACGAAAAACAACGCGCCTTCGCAATTGCAGCCAGGAGTTACGCAGCTTTTTACATCCATCCAAACCATAGGAAATTCCCCGGAAAACCTTACGACGGTGATGACTCCCCTGCCCGCTTCCAGATGTACGGAGGACTTTATTTTGAGGAAAAAAATCCACGTTGGGTAAAGGCAGTTAAAAACACTGAGAATTTAATCGTGAGTAAAAATGGGAAGATCGTTAAGACTCCATACTTTAGTTCAGACGACGGACGTACCAGGTCACCTGAAGAACGAGGATGGAAATTTTTCCCATTTTCGGAAGTCTTCCAAAGTAAACCCGACCCCTGGTGTAATGGGATGACACTCAGAGGTCATGGAGTTGGAATGTCAGGTTGCGGGGCGGAGGGGCAGGCAGAAGAGGGTAGAAAGGCTGAGGACATTCTTAAATATTATTACGAAGGGACGGAGTTGAAAGCCTTACCTTAATTGTCTGAACCACGGATTACACGGATAGCACGGATTTCGCAGATTATTTGAATTG
>CAZYBL010000013.1:0-12525 GCA_964645805.1 uncultured Candidatus Peribacteria bacterium
TTGTTTATACCTAAAGTCGGTGATGGTGGAGCTGAGGAGATTCGAACTCCTGACCTCCTGCTTGCAAAGCAGGCGCTCTAGCCAACTGAGCTACAGCCCCAGGCGTTTTCTATATTAATATTATAACTAAAGATCTATTAACTGGCTAGAGCGCAGGCTTATTAAATCGCTCGCCCCGGCAGGCCGGGGCTCGACAGCCAACTGAGCTCTGGCCCCGAGACTACTAATATTATACACGAATTCTACTTCCTTAAAGCAAACTAATTATCTGTTTTATCGGCTGTTTTTGGGGAAGGGAGAGACGATAGGTAACATATAATCCCCTTTTCGAATATGTCACAACATCCGCATTACGAAGAATTCTTAAATGCTGAGATATCGCGCGACTCGAACAACCAAGTTCTTTTGCTATTCTCCCTACTGTTGCACTTTTGCGTCTTTTCAAGAACAAGATAATTCTAAGTCTTCTTTGATTGCCAACTGCTTTGAGTTTCTTTTCGAGATTTAAAATATTAGTCATAGTTATCCAAGTATATATTATAGGAAGTATGTGCGCAATTACTTCCTGTATTCACAAATGGTTCCACAACACATAACCAAACCTTCGACTTTTTACCTTCGACCAAACTTTCGACCTTCGACTTATCATTCAAGTAACTATTGCATCCACTTTACCTTCACTCACAGCTAATCCAACCTCCATCCCAATCCTCTCCCCCACACTAATCGAATCACCATACAAATATCGCGTATAAGGTGTTGCAACAGTTCCGGGGGATCCCGGAATTCTCATACTCACATCAAAAATCACAATATCTTCCCTGCCCTCCTCTGCAACAACTGCTCCTTGTAGAGCAAACGGACCAATTATTCCTTTTTGCGAAGGATCTATGTCCGGGGTTAAATCTTTTGCGGCGGAAATGAACTTTTCTCCGAGATCAAAAGCCTTCTCAAGCAATGACTCTTTCATCGTGACCGCAATGTGACCTGTTTCAATCATCTTTGGATCGATTCCAAACTCAAGCGCGTGTCTTTGCTGTGGTGCAAGCATGCGGAGGAAGCCATCCAGGTTTGTTTGACGTCGCATATCAGTACCCATCAATTCTAATTCATCCGTAAGTGGTGAATAAAAGAAGTTTAAATTTACATGAGCACCGACTATAAACTCCTCAATAGTTGCATCACGCCAATTGGAGGCAATGTGTCCCCGCTTCTCTAATTTTTTTCCTTCTTTTTCCCACGAAGCCTTGTCATTACAAATATAAAACGCTCGTTCATAAGTTCTCTCGGCCTCATTTGCTTTAACAAGAGCAGGACAATCTATTTCATCCGGTGCATTAAATATTCTAGGGATTCTGATGCCAGCGATTTCTAGTAAATTGTACTGCGTAAAGTGTTGATCACGCTCCTCGATTCTTAGAAGATGACGTGAACCGAAGATCGGGACATTAAAATCATTCTCAACTTTAGAAAAATCGGAAAAGTAAACCCAGAAGTAACGATTATGGACGAAGATTGTATTTAAATCTCTTAGTTTTTTCTGAATATCAGGATTAACAACATCTTCAAATTTATCAACAACAATCAACTCATCAATACACCCAATATCCTGTGACTTGTGACTTGTGACTTGTGACTCCCTGCTCCTATAAAACTTCTCATACGTCTTCTCTCTACCTTTCCTCGCCACACAAACAGTCTTAAACCCCTGTTTCTTTGCTCCATGACAAACATCAAGCGCCGAATGTCCTCCTAATACTCCTATTGTAATATTATTTAGATCATATCCCTCTAATAATTTAGTAGTATCCATGAGCTGATTTTAAACTAAAAACTAAAAACCAAAAACCAATTATCAATTATCAATTGTCAATTATCAATTAGTTCATCCTAAAACATCCTCAAGCCTCCCCTGCTCTATCGCCTGCCTAATATCCCTTGCCATCCTCCTCCCCGTACTCATAGGCTCGTTGTATCTAAGTGCAGTATAAGGTGATCCTTCTATAAATGGATTTGTTCCAGCAACTATTCTTGCGCTTATTTCGAACACAAACATCTCAAGCTTCCTGGTTACAATGGTTTCTAAACAGAATGGTCCAAACAATCCCTTATTTCCGCAGAGTTCCTGACTTGTTTTAACAACCCTCTCACCCATATCAAACATTTCTGGAAGTAATGACTCCCTGACTACGACCGGGATGTTGCCGACGATTGTGTAACTGGTGTGAATCTTCGCGACTAACTGATCTTCAGCTTTTATCCGTCCAATTGAGTCTGCATTTGACTCATATCTTTTATCAAAACTCATAATCTCAAGCTCACCTGTAACAGGTGACTGGAAGTAATGGATATAAAGAGGGACTCCAACTATGTATTCCTGGATAGCGAAATCATTTTGATCCGGGTATTTGCGATTTTTTACTTCATGGAATTGCTCCGGAGTTTTGGCAACAAAATATCCAAAGCCTCCACCAGCTCCGTGGAACTTAACAATTACAGGCTTATCTATATCTTCCGGTTTCTCATAAACCCTGGGAAGCTTAAGACCAGACTTCTCCATCCATTCTCTTTCTTTTGTCCTGTCTGACTCCCACTCAAGAATTTCTTTCGTCCCGTAGTACATTGATTGGAGTTTTCTAACTCGATCATGACCCATGTAAGCAATGAACGAACCGTGTGGAATCACTATCGCATTTTTCTTGATCAATTCTTCCTCAAGCTTCTCATCCCAATCTGCGAATTTATTAATGCTGATTATTTCATCCGCAACTGGATAAGATTGATATGGTTTTTCCCTTCCTTTCTCGCAAATCGCCAAAGTCCTCATTCCCTCATCTTTGGCCCCTTTAAGTATCTGGAGCGCGCTGTGGCTTCCTAGGGTTGCTATCACGAAGTCCTTCGGATCTGTGGATGCCGGAAGAATGGGTGATGGATTGGGCATTTTTTAGGGGTTTCAGGCATTTTACTAAAAATCTCTTGAAAATCAAGGTAATATTTGCTCTAAATACAGCTAGAATGCTCGGGATTTGAATAAACGAATCATCATCTTTTTAGGCCTCGCATTTGTACCGATACTGATACTTGGGATTCTCTTCCCAGATCGGGCTTTGGACGGTAAATCCAAGGCTTTTGAATCTGTTGAGGGATCTGACATTGTGGTTTTCGCAAGTGCAGATTGCCCTCACTGCGCGGATTTTAAGGAATACGCCACCTTACAGAGCTGGGATGTGGAATATCTGGATATTACCGAGATCGAGAGCCAGAAATTATTCGTTCAACTACAAGATAGAGCCCCCCTACTTCAACAGGCTGTTCCAATAATCTACATCAATGGAGCTGTAATTCAGGGGTATAAGGATAATCAATCTACAGGTCAGTTAATTTCACTGCTTTATCATCAATGCAGAGATTCAGGAAAAGGCTGTCAGCCGTTTAGAGATTTTCTTGTGAGCCCTATTCATATCGAGATTCAAACTGCAGAAGGTCTATGTACCGAGAACTGCGAACTGGATCTGGATAAATATGTTTTTGATCTTCCAATTTTTGGAGAAGTTGATCTGACCGTAATGTCGCTCCCTGTACTCTCACTTCTCCTTGGATTTTTGGACGGATTTAATCCATGCGCGATGTGGGTTTTGATAACCCTTCTCACTTTGCTGATCTCTACCAATGACATGAGAAAGATTTGGACGATTGGCGGAGTATTTTTATTCGTGAGCGGAGCGGTTTACTACTTCTTCATTGCAGCATGGCTAAATGCTTTCTTGCTTGTTGGATTTAATCTTTGGGTACAGAAAGTTATCGGACTTATAGCAATCGGCGGAGGTGGATTTTATCTGTATGAAGCATTGGGTAAGAATCCGAACGAATGCAAAGTGGGTAACTTGAGCGCAAAGCAAAGGACGATTGCCAAAATGAAGAAAGCTATAGAAAAAACCTTCTGGCCCGCGATGATTTTGGGTGTCGCGATACTCGCCTTCTCGGTAAACATGATCGAGCTTATATGCACCGCAGGACTTCCGGCAGTGTTTACTCAGATTCTGGCGTTTAATGATGTAAGTAACCTGGCAAGATACTTCTACATGCTCCTCTTCATCATCATGTACATGATTGATGATCTAATAATCTTCACGATCGCTGTTTACACCCTTCATGCAACAGGGCTTACTAAGAAATATGCAAGGTTTACACTGATATTTGGAGGGGTATTGATGTATGCGTTGGGGATGCTTCTGATTTTCGCACCTGAATTACTGACATTTTCGTAATAACAACTAACTCTCAACAATCCCTACCCTTTTATTTATAGGAATTCTTTTGCTATTCGCGGACTTAAGCTAAAGCTTCCACAAAATCTGTGGATGCAATGAATCAATTCCAAAGTGTGTGTAATACATATTTGGTGTTTTTATGTGCGAAAATGCTGGAATTGTCTCCCCCTCCCGGCGGGAGGGGGTTGGGGGGAGGGGGTCCGATGATGTCATAATTTGCCACCATACTTCGTAATACCATTAGTTCTAAATGCAAGAAAGAAGGAGTATCTTTGCAACGCAAAAAACTGACCCCCTCCCCTTTGTCCCCTCCCTATGGGAGGGGAAACTTCGCTATGCGAATTGCCCAAGGCTTTTTTTTAAAAAATTTCCACACACTATTACTCTGATTCTCATCAACTGACTTGTTGATTGTCGAAAGCCCGTCCGCCTAGGCGGACGAGGCGTGTTGATTGTCGATTGTTTGTCAGTCCTCGCCAAACCAACCACTTACTTCATTTCATATTTCCTAGTCTGCCTCCCCACATACCTCTGCCCCTCTTGCTGAGCCCCAATACAACGAGTGTAACGCTGAGTTGTGCGACCATAACGATCACACTGGTTGTTTACTTTTTTACTTCTGTAATTAACTGGCTGTGGATAAGATTGAGTAACTCTTTTTCGTGGCACAGGTCTAACCGCTTCGGTAACAGGAGTTGTCACCTGAAAATTCGAAGTCCTTTTTATACTCGGACCACGCTGCGACTGCCACTCTGGCTGTTTGATATTCATTGTGGTATTCAAGCACTCATTACCAGCTGCTTGAAGCGCTGCATCCACTTTGCGTGCAACATCCTGATGTTCAGATCCAGATGGAACAACCTGCCTTACATAACTTTTTATTATTTGAATTAATCTAAGCTTGGCAGCACAAGACCTTCGAGCTTTTTCCTCCTGAATTTTTTGCTGCTTAACTCTTTCCGGAGTACGCGGATACCTTGGCTCATCAACTATCTTTGCCGGAGTCCTTATGGTCCTGTCTTTCTCCGCAATTCTCCTCTTCGAGTACTCCCTTGCATCGAAACTAGATGTATCTATGCCCCGGAAAGCCAATGGTTGCCCTATAACGGAACTGACCAGATGAGCTGAGACTGAATAGTCCTGTGTGTATATGATTGCGCCCGCGCCGAGGATAACCCCGACTACGATGCCGCATATACCAATTCCTGCATTATTTGCCATGGCGAAAGTGGGTATTTGTGTATGTATATTATAGTATATAATGAGGGATTTTGCAATCCTTGATTCTATTGAAAGAGTACCCTTGAATCAAGGTATATTAGTATGATACAATATTATCATGAATAATCAACCTGACGAACAGCCAGACAATTCAGCTCTAAGCAGAACGAATGATGCTCCTGGTCTTATTGATAGAAATGCCAGAAGAAGACAAGGTGCAGAAGAGACAAAAAGGAGATTTCTTGATGGTTTGCCTGAAGATTTACGTGAAAGTGTTGAAGAGTTGTTGGCTAAATTGGCGGGTGCTGAAGATCATAATTCTTTTTTTGGCCTGGGCGTTGACTTGAATTTATTGCAAATGAGAGTTGCTGCACAAGTGAGCGATATATGGAAAAGGAGTGAACTGCTTGGGGTAATTGCTCTAATTGAGCCATTTGTCTTATTGTTTGATGCTGAGAATGACCTTGCAGCTTTAGAACACAATGCACAAAGAAAATTCATTATTGATCCTTCAAGTCGTTTATCAAACATTGCAAGTTGCGTAAATAGAGTAAAAGCAGCACTTACAAGTGAACGTCCTTATAATGATGCAGCAGTTGATAACCTTAAAACACGCGTTAATGAACTTGATCAATCGGCACAAGAAATACGAGTAGAAGCATATAAGAGCTATTTGAACGCAGCTTTGTCACGATTGGAATCTAACTTGGGCTCTGGTGGAAACATACATCGTGACATGGGGGAAGTATTTAAGGCGTTAGAAGTCTTAAGAAATAATGGAATTAGTTTGGACAATCCAACAACAGTAAAAGAACAATTAGAAAAAGGGCACGCTGTCTTACTTGAGCAAGCAAATGAAGCGAGAAGAAAGATTGATGATGAGCCTTCGTTAAAGGGCAAACCAGAAATAGTAGAATAATGATATTGTGTAGTTTTGCCTGAATGGAGGTGCCGGCGGGAATTGCACCCGCGTATAGCGGTTTTGCAGACCGCTGCCTTACTACTTGGCTACGGCACCAATATGGAAACACTATAACAGAATTAATGCCTGCCACTAGTCCTGAGCCTGCCTGCCCTGAGCTTGCCGAAGGGTCGAAGGGCTACTTGGCTACGGCACCAATATGTAAACCAATTATCAATTATCAATTATCAATTATCAATTAATTTTTTCTATTCCTCCGATTCTTCCTCCTCCTCTTCTGCCTCCTCCCCCCTAAGAGTAGCACTCTTCAAAACACTCCTAAGCTGAGAATCCATATCTTTCTCTACAAACAACGGAGCTGCGGCAGTTACAGTTATGCCAATTTCTTCACTGACCATACTTACTTGGTAAAACTTCCTCGCGGGCTCTTCTGCAATCGGCTGAGCTGTGAATACATGAAGCGATACTTCTTCTCCATCAATTTTCACAGGTTTCTGATCAACCAGCGTATAGCCAGGTAGAGCACTGACTGAACGGATGCTTGCCTCGCTGTAATCCGATGAGCTTACTGCTCTTTTTAGATTCTCTCTTGTAACAGTTATTGATGGGAACTGGCCCGAGATTGATTCTTCATATCTAAACGCCGCAACAGTTTCCTCCGGAACACCACGTTGCCTAAGGGTTTCTTTGTCCATAACAATCCATTTGTCTGGTAAACAAACTCCTATATGTCCGTCCCAGTAGACTTCGGCACAATCCGCCTTCCCCCCTCCGCCTCCACAGGCGGAAAGAAGTACGGCTAAGGCAAATAAGGGTAGTAGGAAGCGGGTCATTGGGCGGTATCTTACAGTATTTTTACTTTGAAAAAACATATACAAGCCTTTATTGCAAGTGTATATTCGGCAGCTTATGGCCAAAAAACAAAATATGCGTAGCAGAAGTGGCATAAGCGTCCCGCTTATGCATGATAATGAAAAAAGCAGTGGCATAAGCGTCCCGCTTATGCACGACAACGAGTTACAAATTCATAAAGGCTCCTATCTCCCACACTGGCGCCGAGAAATTGCATCTTATTCAGTCAATTTTCGATTAGCAGATTCATTACCTCAACATATACTACACTCGATAAAGGATGAACGTGAGGAGTTGATGAGTGCATCCAAAAGCAAGCTTGGATTAAACAAAGAAGAACAACAACGATTGGAATACTTATTCTCAGAAAAAATAGAAAACTATTTAAACATGGGGAAAGGTTCTTGTTGGTTAAAGAAGGATAAAATTGCATCTTGTGCAGCGAATGCTATTAATTATTTTGAGGAAGAAAGATACAAACTTTTTGCCTGGTGCGTAATGCCAAATCACATACATGTTGTCCTCAGAACATATCCAAAATATCCACTTGAAAAAACTTTACACTCGTGGAAATCCTTCATTGCCAAAGAATCAAACAAAATATTGAATAGAAGTGGTTCTTTTTGGGTTAAAGAATCATACGATCACCTAATAAGAAATGAACAGGAGTTATTTCATCATATCAATTACACTTGGAATAACCCCGATAAGGCAGGGCTTGAGAATTGGAAATGGAGATGGAAAATTAGTGATGAAGAATTGGAGGAATATCTTTTTAGACCATAAGCGGGACGCTTATGGCACCTAAAGTGGCACGGCACCGAAAAGGTGAAAGGAGGCAAAGACGTGGCACAAGCGTCTCGCTTGTGCATGATAAGTGACACTAGACAACAAACTCATTATATTTCATAGATACACCCCCAGAATTGAGCAAAACCCCGTTTTCTGCTAGAATATAAGGATTAAACTTGTATCGAGTTAATCGAGATATGAAAAATAAAATTCGTACATTGGCACTAATCCTGAGTCTAATTTTTCCACTCCCCGCAGGGGCAGCTGGAGTTAGCGTAGAAGACACTGTAGCAGGTCTTGGGGCAGTTATTCAGGTTAGTGGGTCAACTAATGCCGAAGTCGTAGTAATCCCTCCTTATGGATCCGAAATTGTTAAAAAGGCAGGAACAGATGGTAGGGCCGAGATTAGTGGACAAGATACCGAAATGGCCGGAAATTATCAGGTCGAGGTTTACGAGAATGGAGATCTGGAAGCTACATCTTCATTTGAAGTTTTACCTGACACACTCGATCCTTATGCAAGCTCTCTACAATCTGACTACCCCGCACTTGAACCAGATGGAAGAGATGTGATTCAAGTTACTGCAATCTTGAGGGATAAATATTCAAATCCCCTACCCGGTAGACCAGTTGAACTGATTTCAAGTAGAACTTCGGACACAATTACTTCACTTTCGAATGAAACTGACTTTGATGGTGCGCAAGTTTTTGAAGTAGCAACTTTTGAACAAGGCGAAATGACTTTGCGCGCTATGGATATGATTAGTGGAAAGTTGGTTGAAGATGTTTTGGAAATTCAAGCAGGAGGAAATTCAGTTGGAGGCTACTTCCCAGAGCCTGCATATCAACCACAAGCTTATCCCCCTGCATACAACTACAATCCTTATCCACCATACAACCTAAATCCGACGTCCGAAGTCCGCCTGCCGGCCATAGCCCAGAGGGCGAAGGCTGGACGTCCGACTTTCTCCGGCCGCTCCGCCACCGCTAACATCCTCGGCCGCCAATTTTATGGGCAAACGGCTTCATTTGATGTTGTAAATAGTTTCCGAGTGGAAGTATCTGATGAGCTTGATGCAAATGAAGATACTACTATTAGAATCACAGCTATAGATGAGAATGGATTAAGAGTTGAGGACTACACAGGCGCTGTTTTTCTTTCTTCAACCGATCCAAATGCACTCCTTCCACTCGAAGGACGAATACAATTCGACCCACAAAACCTGGGGGAGAAAGTTTTGACTCTAGGACTTAGGTTTAGAACCGCCGGCGAGCAAATTTTGCACGTTGAAGACAGCACTGATCCTAATATCAACACTCAGGCTTACATAAATGTACTTGGAGAAGGCGGCGAAACTGTTCCTACACTAAATATTACATCCCATAAGCAAAGTCAGATAATTTCTGATGAAGAAATAACTCTGGAAGGCGCGGGGTCTCCATTTATTAATTTAATCGTTACCGGTGGTACAAGAGATGTAAGAGGTGAGACAGATCAACATGGTGTATTTTCTATTCCTGTAGCACTAAATGAGGAGCTTAATGATCATACTATAAGAGTTAAGGATGATACCGGCAGATTTGATTCCGGGAATATTCATCTGATTCTGGATAAAGAGCCTCCAGAAATTGGAACAATTACATTTAATCCAGTGGAACCCGAAGCCAAACAAACTGTTGATTTGGCTATCGAAACAACAGGCAAAGCTACACGCGTAACTGCTCAGATCGACGAAAAGGAGTTTGAACTTATCGAAAGTGAAACTGCGTCTGGAACATTCGCCCTAAGCTTCAGCGCACCTGAGCCCGGAACTCATCAGCCTGTTATCAAAGCTTACGATGAAGCAGGAAACGAAACAGAGATAAGGAGCAATATAGTGGTAAAAATTCCAGGTCTTCCGCAGGTACAAAACGTAGCAGTTGAGCAATTGCCCGATGGTAGTGTAAGTCTTGCATGGAATCCTGTTGAGGAAGCAAGAGTGGATGCTTATAGAATCTACGTTGGTGAAGATCCTAATGATTTCCTCTACACACTGGATACAGATCAGGCAACTACAACAGCAAGTGTTGCGGGATTAAATCCCAAATCAACATACTACTTTGCTGTAACAGCACTACAGGGTAATCGTGAAAGTGAGCTTAAGAGCGAAGTTGCAGAAATCGCAACAGAAGGATTTGCATTGGCAATAACTCCACAGGACGGATCACTTTTGATTGAGTGGGATAATCCACCTCAGCACTCTGCTCTCTCGGCTTACGTACTTGAATACGGTGCTGATCCTAATGCGCTTACGGAACAAAGAACTATAAGTGGTGATCTAAACGCTTTCTCACTTCGTGATCTTATTGATGGAATTAATTATTACGTGAAGTTAACCCCAGTGTCTTTGACCGGAGAAGTCCTACATGAAATTGCAGCTGATGGAAGCGGATCGCCTATCGGTTCGGCCATAGCTTTCACGCCAACTCCTGCACACGCAGTACCGGATGAAATATTAGCAGCCGCTTCACCACCTCCAGGATTCATGCCGCCTGCCCCATCAACAGATCTAGCACCTGACGAAATACAACCCCAAAGCTTCCACTCGGGTGCACCTGCCACTCCCAAGACAGGACTCCCATTCTGGGTATGGATCTGCATTGGAATAACAGCAATCTTCTTATACATGCACTGGCACAGGCAGAGAACAATAAAGATGACGATGGAGTTTATGAAAAGCATGGAAGATAACTATAGAAAAGATGGATGAAAAGAAATTGTGCCAAATTGAGGCTAATTCCTAAGAAATTGCTATATTGCTATATTGCTCTAAAGAGACATCAGATTCATTTCTCGCCTGCGAACAATATAGCAATATAACAATGTAACAATTAATATATCTACCAATTAAAACAACCCAACAATACTAATGTTCAAAACCATGTCAATCGGAGGCGCGACTTACGACCTGTTTGTTCGAACAAGCACCGATTTAATTGATGATAAAAAGTCCATATCTCTTCCGCTTGGACATAAAGTCCCTGTTAAAGAAGTAATTGAAACTTGTGGAGGAGGAGCTTCGAACAGTTCAGTTGGACTCTCCAGACTCGGATGTGACGCAAGTATTTGCGGAGTAATTGGGTCAGATCAATGGGGAGATAAACTTGCCGAGAATTTTAAAAAGGAAGGAGTAAATACCAATTGTGTTACATTTGTGGAAGATGAAATTACAAGTTTTTCTATAATTCTCTCTGCTTCCAGCGGCGAAAGAGTAATTCTTTACACTCCGGGGACTAACGTGCATTTGCATGATGCCAATTTCCATAAAGAAGGAGCAAAATCAGTTGATTGGGTTTATTTAAATCACATTCAGGAAAGAAGCAGCGTAATTCAGGACGATATTGTAGAAATTTTAGCATCGGATGGAAGTCCAAGATTTACCTGGAACCCGGGTGGATACCAATTGGAAGCAGGGACTAGTGAACCTAATAATAGGAAACTACTTGAGCACACTGACCTTCTTATTCTTAATGATAAAGAAGCCACTAAATTTACCAAAACCGAAACCAAAGAAGAGGCTATAAAAATGCTGACCGAAATTGGAGCCAAAAATGTGTGTATTACTCAAGGTAAAGATGGAACCTTAGCTTCTAATGGCAATGGTACAGACGTCCCATTGGGACGTGTTTACCATTGTCCATGCATTGATGGAACCGAGGTTATTGATACCACAGGAGCCGGTGATGCCTTTGGAACAGGTGTCACGTGGGGACTTTTGGAAGGACTTCCCTTGCCTGAGGCGCTAAAAGCAGGTACTATTAATGCTGCAAGCGTCGTTTCCAAGGTCGGCGCACAGGCAGGATTGTTAACAGACATAGAGATTAGGAAAAGGCTCGATGGAACCGACTTGTCTGTTACAACAATTAACCATTAACAATTAACACGCTCGCTCCGCTCGCTATTAACAATTGACTAGCGACTAGCGACCAGTGACCCCCCACACCTACCCTACCTACCGTACCTACCCTACCTACCATACCTAATACAAATATGACAGATGACAAATTGATTCAGGTCCAAGAACTAGTAGACAGCGCAATGTCTTCCCTAAAGACTGCGTACGCATTGCTACGTGATGAAACTGGTGTTTCGGATATTGATAAAGAGCGCATAATTACAAAAGCAGAAAGCATGCCTGCTTCCGACTCGGTGAGTGGAAAGATAGTTGAGGGTATCTTTGACGGACAAAATATGATTGATGGTGAGGGGCAGACTTATCCAGTACCTGCAAACTATGCATCTAAGAGTAAGTTGGTTGAAGGGGATGGTATGAAATTGACGATCACTGACGAGGGCAAATTCATTTACAAACAAATTTCACCTGTAGAGAGGAAGACTCTTGTAGGAGTCTTAATTCAGGAAGACGGACAATACAAAGTTCTTGCTGAAGGCAAACCTTTTTTCACTTGGCCCACAACTGTAAGCAC
>CAZYBL010000013.1:12535-16096 GCA_964645805.1 uncultured Candidatus Peribacteria bacterium
TATCGGGTATTATTGGCCTCAGTAACTTTTTATCGAGCTGAAGTTGGTGACCAGGTTACAATTCTCTTGCCTGATGATGACAGTGCAACCTGGGGGGCAGTCGAAAACGTTCTCCCCAAACACATGGCCGAAGCCGCAGCTGCTTCTACAATCGAAGATATGTCTGTGACGGAGGAGGGGGAAGATGGGGAATTGACACCATCGGTTGATTAGGAGTCAGAGGATTTTTGATTATTGGATGGCATCGCGGGTCGAAGACCCGCTCTTGTTTTGGTTAACAATTAATAAACCAGAGCACGTCTTCGACGTGCGAGGCCATACAACAAAAAACCATGATTCTTCTGTTTCTTTTCCTTGACTCCCCTCCCCCCCAAGAGTAAAACATCCTCCTACCATTTACTAAATCTAAATATGGCAATACATGTAACACCCGATGGAAGACATCTGGATACAACAAAAGGATACGAACCACCCAAAGAGGGAGCATTAACCTTAGAGCAAGCAATTGAAGCACTACAGAGAAATGCACACATTCAACATGTTACTAGAGGAGATATTGCTGTAGTTGTTGGAACTAAGGGGAAAATACTCGCTGATATACCAATCGCAAGATTAGGATTTGATCTATGCGACCTGCCAAACTCTAACACACCTACTAATATAGTACTAGATCTAACACTGACTGATTTTATATCATCCGCAATGATAGGGAAAATTGTACTGCTTAATAAGTGGATGAAAGAAGCAAGCGGAAGAATTGATAAAAAATTACTTCTACGTATGTGCGGTGTAAAGCCGGCTGTCATGGAAGTTTTTGAAATTACGAGACTTAACAAAATATTCAAGGTAAATGATGAAACTCCCGAGGAATCGTTAGAGGAAATTAGAAAGCAAATGAGGCAAGCTGGATTAAGTGTTGAATGACGCAGATTATTGTCTGAGAAGGATATAGAGGAGTAAAAGGAGTATATTTTCTTTTATCTCTTTTTCTCTTTTTCCTCTTTTTTAACTCCTCCTAATTGATTGAGAATACCTTCTCTTTCCTGTACCCTCTTGAACCACATGCGCCCATCATCCCGCATCCTTATCCCCGTTTCCTTCGCAGCATTCCTTTCCGGACTGCTGGTTGCTTTTGTTTGGTGGCAAATTAGTGAGTCGACATCGATTTTGGAGGATCCTCTTTCATTCCTTAGGACTGATGATTCAGCTGATATAGCAGCAAGTGTAATTTCTGATGCTGATATAGATCCAAGAGACAAAGCACTAGTTCACCTTAGGCGAGGTGATCTTTTTGCTATCAGAGGAGAATGGAAAGAGGCCGAAGAGGAATATAAAAAGTCAGTCAGAGAAAAAGGGGGCTTGCCTGCACTTAGAAAACTTGCGCAAGCACAACTCCAGAGACGTGAAATCAGTTCAGTCCGATCGACAATTGCAAAGATGCGATCCGAAGGTGCACGTGAGGAAGATTTGTTGCTACTTGAGAGTATCGTGGAACTTAGAGCCGGTGAATTTGTAAAGGCACGTGAGATTCTGGAAAAAGCTGCTGACTCCCCGCAAAAACATTACGGTCTCGCCCTTCTTGCAGTCGTCCAAGGCAGTCATACAACTGCTCAGGAAGAACTTGAATTTGTAATTAACGGATGGGAACCGGTACTTAGATCTTATGCCCGAACCCTGCAAGCTGCTTATGATGAATTTGCACTGTTCCCCGAAGGATCTAATCTTCATCTGATTACTCTGCTTGCCCGCGCCCTCGCCCAAGCACAGGAATGCGAACTTTCCCTCCCATTATTAGTGCAAGTAACTAATGCAATGAGTGATTATAGAGATGCATGGATTGTTCAAGGCTATTGCGAACTTGTGACTGAACGATTTGAAGACTCACTTGTCTCCATGGAAGCAGCTTACAACTTAGATCCACAAAAACCAGAGATCCAATACTTCTTGGCACGTTCATATGCAGCGCTTGATCAGCATGCAAACGCAATAACGTTCTTTGAATATGCACTCACTAACGGTTTTGAACCTCAAACTGAGATTAGAAGACTGATTGCAGCAGAAGCTATAGAGATTGGTAACGTTTCACTGGCACTTAAGCAATATGAAGAGCTTCTGACTGATCCAGAAGCACCATTCGAGACTTTCGAAGGTTACATTACAACTAGTCTTTCACTCGGAAACGCAGAAGAAGCTTATCTGAAAGCTAAGGAAATCACTGAGCGTTGGCCACAACACGCAAGAGGTTGGGAACTTTTGGGCTGGGCAAGCATGGAAACTGATAGGAAAGCGGAGGCCAGGAATGCATTCCAGAGAGCGTTGAGTATTAATCCTGATATGGATGATGTGAGTGAGAAATTAAGTGAATTGGGTGAATAGAAAAGGTAAAGTAAGAATGTGTTTAGACCAATAGTTGCATCATTGGCTGCAATTGTAGCTGCGATAACGCTTCTGATAGCGTTAATTATCGCCACAAACACAATTACAGCTTACCAAGACCATTTTATTTCTGAGATCGAATACCCTAAACCCTCAACAGAGCTTAATTGCAAAGAAAAATCTGAAGTTCCTTTCTCATTCCTGTTTCCATCGACAATAAATTGCATAGAAATGGAAGAAGATGATTTTAAACGCATAAAAATTTCACCTACATCAATTTTCCCAAAATTCTCTCTGTCCTCTACTATTCGATCAACGTTTTCTGGGTCAATTCTTACTATACGTTTTGTCGGAGGTGTAAGAACCTGGGATTATTTAACCAATCAATTGAACAGCTCTGACCGGAATTTTGTTGAAGGTAGCATAGGCAAATTTTTTGAAGATATTTTCGGACCTGACTTAAGCTTTAAATATCAAATCCTACCTATGTTAGAAAAACCAAGTGCATTACACATTGGATACAGCTCACCTGAATCTTTGATTTTTGTATTAGAAGGAATTATTGGACGACCAAAGGAGCTTGATCAGATATTAGAAATCTTACACAAGAGTTTTAGATCGACAATTCCCAACATAAGAATTACTGAGCGCGATTTGGAAGGACGATTCACTGCACGTGATGTCAGAATTTCTGATAATGAAGTTGGTGAAGAGCTTATGTCCGCAGATAGATGGAAAATCAGGAAAACATTCGATCGCGATGATGATTCGAGAGTATTTATCACAGCTCAAAGAGGCTCATCATTTGCATTTTCTAATAATGAAAGAGCTTTGTTGGAAGTGATCGCGCAAGATGAATCGATTACTCCCCCATCTACTCCATCTATGACTACTTCGCTTAGGATTGCGGATGGAGTTATTGATTTTTCTCAGCCCGTAGCAGCGAGCGCGCGCTCGCTGCTACAACTACTCTCATACTCAGGAACCATTTTGTGGTCTCTTGAGCAAAGTGGGGATGTGACTATTTTAACAATTGATCAAAACTGATATAAATTCACCAGATATAGATGCACCCTCCCCCCGGCCTTCGCGCAGCGGAGGCCGCCATCCGAAGCCCCCGCGTATGCGGGGCGTAGGATGGCGCTACAACCAATTGCGGCTACGGCCGGCAAGCCAGGGGTGGGA
>CAZYBL010000014.1:0-5533 GCA_964645805.1 uncultured Candidatus Peribacteria bacterium
GCGAACGAGATGAAGGAGAGGATTAAAAATCTTTTGCATATTGTTGAAGGAGAAGACCCAACCATTCGGACAGAGGACTTCGGACGTCGGACGTCGAAATCTCCTAAATTACCAACAATGGGTACCTTTCATTCAGTGTGCGCAAGAATTCTAAGGAGAGATTACGAGCACCTTGGCCGCAACAGAAACTTTGTTATTTATGATCAGACCGACCAGGAGAGACTGATGAAAGAAGTTCTTAAGGAAGCTAAACTGGATCCTACTGAATTAAAGCCCAGAGCTGTACTTGGATACGTCGGCCGATTCAAATGCGAGGCAGTTTATCCAAAGGAAGCTCAGACTGAGGCAACTTCTGAACGTATGCAGAAGATTATTGATTGTTATTCCAAGTATCAGATTAAGCTAAAGGAAGCTAACGCACTAGACTTTGATGATTTGATACTAGAAGTCGTCAGATTATTTCATGAAGTGCCGCAAGTTCTTGATCGTTACCAGGAACTTTGGAAGTATCTGCACGTTGATGAATACCAAGATACTAATCACGCGCAGTATCTGATGATTACACTGCTTGCGAAAAAGTTCAGGAACCTTTGTGTGATCGGAGATCCGGACCAGTCGATCTATGCGTTCCGCGGAGCGGACATCAGAAACATTTTGGAGTTCGAAAAGGATTACAAAGATGCTACTCATATCAAGCTCGAACAGAATTACCGCTCAACTCAACTTATTCTGACCGCCGCAGATGGAGTAATTGAACCTAATCCTAACAGGCCCAAGAAAAAAATGTGGACTGAGCGCAAGGAAGGACCAAAAGTGATAGTCAATGAAGTTGAAGATGAGAAGAAAGAGGCCGAAGAGGCCATCAAGAAAGCAGAAGAACTTAAGAAAGAAGGTCTAAAGCTCAACGACCAGGTCATTCTATATAGAACCAATGCTCAATCCAGGCTTTTTGAAGAATCCTGCATGCGCGCAGGCCTCCCCTATCGCATTGTGGGAGGAGTAAAGTTCTACCAGAGGAAAGAAGTTAAAGACGTGCTTGCCTATTTATATGTAATTTTAAATCCTTATGACACTATTTCGCTCTTGAGAATTATTAACGTGCCCTTAAGAAAGATCGGAAAGACTACAATTGCAAAACTGCAAGCTTTTGGAGCCGCAGAAGGCATGCCACTTTGGGATTGCCTGCAAAACATCGACAAAATTCCTGACATTAATGAGGCAACTGCTAATAGACTTGAAGGAGATAAGCACTCACGAGAACGTCTCGACTCTTACTTCGATACTTATTGAAGCGATTGATATGGAAGGATGGTTACGCGATGATACCGAGGAGGGTGAAACACGCTGGGAAAACGTAAAAGAACTTACAACTGTTATGCACAAGTACGATGCACTTGATCCGGAGACATCGCTTACTAGTTTTCTGGAAGAAGTTGCTCTTGTTTCCGAGGTTGATAAGCTGACTGAGGCGACTGATGATGCTCTTACTTTGATGACTCTGCATTTATGCAAAGGACTTGAATTCGAACACGTGATGATTGTAGGTTGTGAGGAAGGATTATTCCCGCACGCAAACTGCATGTTCGATCGTGAGCAATTGGAGGAAGAACGAAGACTGATGTATGTAGGTATGACGCGAGCCAAGAAACATCTGAGCATTATGTTCGCACGTGAAAGAAGGTTATGGGGAGATACACAGGTAAATGCACCAAGCAGGTTCCTGGATGACTTGCCGGAAGATGTGATTGAGCGAAGATCAGACGATATGCTATCCGTATTCGCATGGGTTTCGGAGAAAGGAAGGCAGAAAGCTGTAAAAGGAGAAGTTGAAGACATCAAAGCCAAACAACATCTTCATGTAGAATTTAATCAGGACATTGGATCAGATGAACTTGATGTTAACCAGGATATTGAGCATGAGTTTGATGAGAATATGAGAATCGAACACCCTGTATTTGGCACAGGCACAATCACAAAAAAACGCGGAGATATAGTGGATGTGAGGTTTGATAGTGGGGAGAGGAAGAGTTTTGCGTTGAGTATTGCTCCGATTCGCCCGATTTGAAATATGGAGGATTTTTGTTTACAGGAGGTTTTTGAGTTGTAGAATATAAACATGAGAGAAGAATTATTGCCAGATCCATTAGATCCAGAAGGTTTAGTGTTTAATGTAGAGCTTGATGCACAAGATCAAACCGAGCCTAGTGCGACTCAGGAAGGTCAACAAGCTTCACAGGCTAAGATCAATACAATTCGTAGACGAAATTCAGTTGCAACACACGGGCAATTGCCGAACGCAGGATTTAGCGGAACAAATGGATGGTGACTACCACGAATAATTCGTCCCCCTCACAACAGGACTTCCATACGACACCCATTGAAAAGTCGAAGTTCCATCCGTCCACGTAACATCCCCTGCTGAACTAATGTTTCCAGGTTGACTTATGAATATCTGAAGAGTGGGACGGTCAGCTGCTTCCGGAATTGTAACGTCACCGTAAAGGACCAAAGTTTTTGCTGATTTTTCGAAGTCCCCGAAGCTTTCCGGGATAGATGCACATGTAATTGTGCTCCCGGCAATAGAACAAGTGTGCCGATCGGTGTATCCGGATAGTCCCATTGTTACATTAGAGACGCTAACTCCATCGCCAGCACCAATTGTAAAGTCTATGTCTGTAACTTTTAGCTCAGGAGTTCCACTTGCCGCTTCTCCTTCGAATTTGAATGATCCAATCGGCAGATCATTACCTGCTACCAAAAGTTCAGACGAAGATTCTGGATTAGTAATTGATGTAATTACTGATTGACTCGTCTCAAACTCCGGAAAATCTGCAGTTGCCCCCTGCGTATAAGAGCGATTACTCCAAACTCCATCCCCTTCTACCTGCATATCTTCAACTTCGAATTGATCCCCGCTTGTTCCGCCTGACTTATGACCATTCATGATCGCTCTTACATAAACATCGACGGTTTCACGATGCCCAACCACCCAGGTTCCATTTTTCATATTCAAAGTGAAGTGTCTATTGCCTGCGATTGAGTCTTTGTTGGCTCTGCCTAAGTACTTCCCATCCTGATCGTAGACTTTTAGTGCTTCAATTGATCCCAAATCACTAGTGGAAGTAAAAATGGTAGTAATTTTGGTAACGTCTAACGCTTCAGAATCAGGAAAAATCTCAATGGCGGCTAATGCAGGCGAATCTTCTCCGAGCATGACGAATTGAGATCGGCGTGTTGCGTCGGGATCGGAGTCATAGATTGAGGCAACCGAGGATTTAGAGGATTCCGAAGGAACCGAGGAATTATTATCCTCGATTGCATCGGTTACTTTTATTTCTTCGGTTGCCTTAATTTCTCCATTAATAATGATTCCCGACTCTGCATCTAACAACTCTTGCAGCTCCCCTTCATTGAAAGCAACAAACCTTGCTACAAGTCTGCTAACCTGCCCGCGAGTTAATTGATGCCCCGGAGGAAGATTCAAATTTAGTTTTCGCCTCTCTGCCGCACGCAAAAACACTTCATACCATTCTTCTATACATCCAATACAGTAATCCAAGGGTATTCCATAAATATTTATCAGAACCTTAACGGCTTCCTCGTACTGAACAGGTCTTGAAGGCTCGAAATACCAAAGGCTCGGGTCCACTCCTTCCTGTGCATTACCATGCACTATCCCCATCTCCTTTGCCTGGCACACAGCTTGCGCAAACCACGCGTCGGGATGTACATCCGGGAAACATCCCAGTCTATATTCAGGTAAAAACACAGGATCAAGCAGCCTGTAAGTTATCTGCATAAACTCTGCGCGATTAAGAAGTCTGTTGTAGCGGAATGATCCATCTGGATTTCCTTCCAGTATCCCCTCTTCGGTTAAGGCCCCGACAGATATAGCAGTTGCGTGATCTGGAGCGGGGTCTGTGTAATGCAGTGGAGCATCGAAGTTTAGAGCTAGAGCAATGGATGGTATTAGGCCGACGATAGTGAACAGTAGTTTCATTAGGGCAATATTTTAGCAGAATTAGAGTACTGATATCTGTATTTGGTATAACAATTTCGAAACTATTTTTAATCAGTTCAGGTATTAATACAGGAAGTAAGTGCGCACATACTTCCTATTTATTCAGCTAGGTGTATAAGGAACCATCCGCGCGCGAATAGTTTCCTCTGTCTGAACCGCTGATTGCACGGATTGCACGGATCAAACACGGATTACACTGATAACTTTATCCGTGAAATCCGTGTATTTAAAAATCCGTGTTATCCGTGGTTCAGACAATTAAAAAAACCTCCCCTTCCATTTTCAAGGAGGTTTAGGAAGAACTCAATATCCAATATTCGACCCTGCTTCTGCAACCTCTAAATCTGCTTTTTCACCACCACACTTTCTTAGCCAATCTGGATCATTAGCATATCTATTCTTCTCTCTCAGACAACCAAGAATTTCCTCTGCTTCTTTGGGGTCTCCTTCCGCAATCCTTTGTATGGCTGCATAAATTTCAGCTCCTGTTGCATCTATTCCGACACCTAATTTTCCGGCATACTTCCTTCCTATGTCGCCATCGGCAACTTGCGCAAATACTTCGCAAGTACGAAGATCCTCATCATTCACTACTGTAGTGCCCAGTTTTTCGCCGAGAATATCAAGTGCTTTCTGCTTATTTTCATCAGCCAACCCTCGAATCCTCGTGACAGCATCATCTATGGCATCACTAATCTTTTCAGCAATTCCTGCATTTGCTTGCTTCACAGCTAACAGTGTAGTTTCACAATCAGCCAAAATAGCTGTCTTAACATCACATACTGCTGGCCTTCTGGCTTCTTGTTCCTCACCTAGAGCTTTTACCAGCCCTACAACACTAGGTGGTCCATCATCTTTCAGTTGTAATGGTTTCATAATAATTTATTGGTAAAGGATATAAATATATAAAATTGATGGGAAATGTCAAATATTATGTGCAAAAACCTGTATCTGCATATCTTTTCCTAAGCTTCGCTATCGGCGGTAACTTCTTTGCAGCTTCTGCAATTGTCGCATAACCTACGGGATCGGTGCTTATAGCTATGGGTACCGGAGGTTGATTATTGCCATTCACATGCACCGGAAAGCCATCCATCAATTTTACAAGTTCTTGACCAACAGGAATCTCACCATCAGCCAAAGCCATAAACAAACGTACATTCCCATCTTCAACAGCAGCATGTTCGTGATTATCAGGAGGATAATCTTCAATATTAATTACATGCATCTTTCCCTTTAAACCAAAACTCGAACGTTTCTTGAGTGCTTGAGCCAATGCTCTATTCGCAGCTGAACAATAAACGATCAAGTCACCCACAGGACGCTCATGCAAGGCCGCACGCACTTGCTCGGGAGCAAGATGTATTTGCGTTACATCGCACGATGATGGTACTTCGTGATGTGCCATTGGCAATAATTATGATTGAACCAACTCTGCATCAGCAAGTTAATCTCTTGCCCATACAGGCAACTCTCTGCCTAAATCTCTACATTGCTGAATTACCGCTTCTT
>CAZYBL010000014.1:5543-13825 GCA_964645805.1 uncultured Candidatus Peribacteria bacterium
GGTTCGGCCCCTTTCTGATGATGATCAACATACACAGGTGGTGTGACATCTGGCTTTCTAGGGCCATGCGCATATACAGAAGGATCTATACTGCCTAAACCTATTGTCTCGGTCATGATAATAATTGGGTAATAAATAAAATAAAAACACCTTCCGCTGCTTGGGGAAGGCACTTGGTCTAGTTAAGATTATTCTCAGACACACAGCTTCTCCCCCGCGCTAAACGCGAAAAAGTAGAAGCTGAAACTAAAAGTCTGAGATGACATTTGTGCCCACTTTACTCGAAGCCAGATGAATGTCAAGCTTTGCATGTGGATTTATTATCCAATCGAGTCAGGCAATTTTGTTCAGAGCACGGCCTTAAGCTAAACAAGCGCCTCGGACAGCACTTTTTAATTGATGAAAATATACTAAATCAGATTGTTGAGGCTGCGGAGATTAAAGAATCTGATCATATAGTCGAAATTGGGCCTGGAATTGGGATTCTGACTGCAGAATTACTCAAGAAAGCGGAGAAAGTGACAGCTATTGAGTTAGACAAGCGCATGATTCCGCTACTCCAAGAATTCACGAACCAAAAACTAAAAACTAAAAACCAATTAACCATTATTTGCCAGAATGCTTTAAAAACCCCACTGCCTGAGGATTCTTACAAAATAGTAGCCAACATCCCCTATCACATAACCTCCCCTCTGCTCAGACATGCTTTCCTGGAATCTGAGAATTATCCAAAGTCGATGACACTCCTGATCCAAAAAGAAGTGGCTGAGAAAATCTGCTCGGAAAAAGACCGTGGGATGCTCACGATACTCGTAAACCTCTTCGGTAAGCCAAAAATCGTCACTAAAGTGTCTCCAGAAGCCTTCCTCCCGCCTCCAAAAGTCGATTCTGCGGTGCTTCATATTGAGTGCTTTGAGCGGCCTTTGGCTGAAAAGCCGATTCTCGAACAAATTTTTAAGCTCACAAAACTTGCATTTGGACAAAAACGTAAGATGATTAAAAAAACACTCGGTTTGTTCCCCCCCGGGGGGGAACGTCTTTTAGCGCTTGGTATAGACGAAAAACGGCGACCACAGGAACTTTCTACTCAAGAATGGGTTGAATTGGCAACCAAGTGGATAGAGGATGAAGGGAATGAAACCTGAGCGTATTTCTTATGCTTTTTTAGGCTCTTTTTTGATATCCATTTTCGCATTGAGATGGTGGTCAGCAGTTAATTATCCAGCTGCCCTATGGATCGCAATATTCTTCGCCTTTATTAATTCTTGTCTCTTCAAAAAAACTCGAAGCTTATCCATCGCAATTACACTCGGATTATTAATCGCATTACTGACAGTTCAAAGAACTACTCATGAACCTTCGCCCCTGACAATTGATTACTATGCGAACGAATCCAAAGTAACTTTAACAGGAATTATTTCTGATGAACCGGATCGAAGACCACTGCAAACAAAATACACGATCAGTGTTAATGAATTTTCTGGAAAAGTTCTTGCAACTGACCGCGCGCAGTGGCCGGAGTTTAATTACGGCGATGAAGTTGAGGTCAAAGGCAAACTGGAACGCCCGGGAAAGATCGAACGATTTAGTTATGACAATTATTTAAGCCGCTTTGATATCTATAGCGTCATATATTGGGCGCGTTTTAATAAAATTTCCTCTGGTCACGGTAATCTGATCTTTTCCAAACTGTTTTCAATCAAAAAAACGTTCGAATCGCAGATAAATAAAATCTACGCAGAACCACATGCGTCATTTTTAGCAGGACTTCTGACCGGTTCACGCAAAGGAATCCCCGAGCACTTGATGAATGACTTTAATACAACCGGACTGACCCACATTATCGCAATCTCCGGGTACAACATTACAATAATCATTGCGGTAATCGGTGGCATGCTCTTCTGGTTACCTCTTAAATGGAGATTTCTTCCGGCTGTGATCGCGATAATCGCATTCACATTCTTTGTCGGCGCAAGTGCAGCAGTTGTCCGGGCAAGTATTATGGGAATTCTTGGATTACTCGCACTTCAAACTGAGAGAATAGCGCATACCAGGCTCGCGGTTCTTTGGACTTTATTCTTTATGCTTATTTATAACCCAAAGTTCCTCTGGTACGACGCAGGATTTCAACTCAGTTTCCTTGCAGTAATCGGCTTAATGGAAATTTCTCCTCATCTTGATAAATATTTCACAAAAATCCCTAAGTTTTGCGGTATCAGAGAAGCTCTGCAGATGACAATCTCAGCTCAACTCTCCGCTGTACCATTAATCGTCTTACTATTTGGAAGACTTTCGCTAATAGCTCCCATCGCAAACGTGCTGGCCACTCCCGCAATACCCTTCGCGATGTTATTTGGATTTGTTGGGACAGTCCTAAGCTTTATCTACTTCCCACTCGGGCAAGTCTTTGCCTACATTGGGTGGGCGTTTTTGGAATGGATTGTTTTAGTAGCTTCGATTTTGGCGAAAGTGCCGTTTGCTTCGATTGAGGTACCAATGATTGGACCATTTGTTCTAATTATTTACTATCTAATGCTAATAATTTGGTTATACAAAAGAACCGAAACGTAATTTTTTGTAAATCAATATGTATTATAGTTGCGCAACTATTATTCATATTAAAGTGGAATTTAAAAAAACATTGTCAATTGTTAAAAGCGAGTCCCGCATGCGCGGGACGAGCGTGTTAACTGTTAATTGTTGTCATCACCACTCATAAACATAAACCTTATCCACCCCCTTAAACCGGGTAGGAACATCGATAGTTCTAACCGGGGTCTTATCTTTAAACTGAAACGCATGTGAAATTACTTTTGTGCCGGGCTTAAGCTCAGAGTCAAATTTTTTTCTGAACTTTGGCATCAAACACGAAATCATATAAAGAAGTATGCAATCGGCATCACGTAAATCTGCCTTAAATGAATTTTTGAAATGCAGTTTTACTTCCGATTTGGTTACAGATGTTCTTATTTTTCCAAGCAACCAAACAAAAAATACTATTTCATATCCAATTGCATTAATCCTCGGATGCATCCTTTTAGCTTGAACAAGCATCCTTGCATCCCCTGCCCCAAGATCATAAACGGTTTCGTTACCCTTAAGCCCCGCTTCCTTGATCATAGCCTCTGCTGTCCTTTTGGGAGTCGGAACAAATGGAACATTGGCCCATAGGGTTGCAATGACGGTGTACAGGACTCCGAAGCAGACTATTAGGATGAGGGCGTAGATGATGTAAATGATTAACATGATTGTGCGTAAGCTACATGGTTAACTAACAACTGACAACAAACAACTCACAACTTGTTGTTAGTTGTAAGTCGTTAGTTGTTAGTCAGATATTAATATCTGTAATAGTACCCCGCTTTGGGAACATAAATCCGATCGTCATATCTGGGATAAGACCAATCGTTCCAATAGTATGAACTTCTGGATGGTCGATAGCTACTTCGGTCATAAGTGTACCTGCAGTTATCATCGTAATAATAAGTTCCACGACCACATCTCCTGTTATCGTTATATCTATAATAGTTGTTGTCATAGTATCTATAAGAATCTCTGTAGCCACGACCATAATAATTGTAGTTGTAGTCGCCATAACGATATCCTGATCCAAAGCATGTGTAGTTTGTACATGCCCCGGTACTGTCATACGCATGGCAAACACGATCACCGCAATATGGAGCAGCGGAAGCAAGTAGTGGAAGAGCTGTCAGGACAGTTGAAAGGCCTGTGATTAGCGCTAGTTTTTTCATAGGAGGGAAACGGTAATCCGACTTGAATTTGGTGGCAAGCAGTGAGGATGGACAGAGTACTTATGTGGGTGTGTGGTTGGATTATTAGGAAATGGTTGCTAAGGAAATCAAGGCAATCATTGCTGACTTCTGTAGGGACGCGAGATCTCGCGTCCCTACTGAGGCTTGGCTCAGGGGTTGAGATAAGGCATCATTCAAGTGAATGGAAGTATTAATTCCACTAATCTTATTTATCGGCGGAGTAATCGGCGGCTTATATGGTGCTGCTGTTGGATCCGCTGGTCTAATAGGAGTGCCCCTTCTCATTCTTGTAGGCCTACCAATACACATTGTATTAGCAAGTTCAAGGCCAGCAGCCGCAATTCTTGAACTTGTTAGCACAATAAGATTCTTTAAAGAAGGTAAAATGACACGAACATTATTCAAAAGAGGAATAATTCTTGGAATCCTTGCATCCATGGGCTCAATTTTTGGAGTATATCTTGTTATTTCAACTAACGAGCAGTATCTGAGGTTAATAGTTTCATTTGTAATTATCTGCATGTTCATACTGCTGCTACACAAAAACAAATGGGGAATGGAGGAACGCCCCATAAGGTCTACGCATCTTATTTTTCTTACGCTTATTACTTTAGCAATAGGTATTTATGGAGGTTATTTGGGATTTGCATTTGGAACATTAATTACTTTACCTCTTGTAGCTGTGGGTTACACTTACCTTCAAAGCGCAGTAATAGGACGACTGATAGGTTTTTTGATGTCTACATCAGCTTCGATAATCTTCTTATCACAAGGATTGGTAAACTACCCATATGCAATATCGCTAGCGACAGGTTATATAATAGGCGGCTGGATAGGAGCAGGGCTGGGAGCCAAAAAAGGCAATCCCTATATTAAAAAACTTCTTACAATGATTATCATCATCTCAATAATTAAGCTAATTGTTGATTTTGGGATGGCATTATAAACAAAGCAGAATTGGGAGATGTAGATTAAATGGTTTTATTAAGACCTCGCACCTCGAAGAGGTGCTCTGGTTTATGTGTGTAAAAACCAGAGCACGCCTTCGGCGTGCGAGGCCATTATAAAACACAAAGTATTCTTGACTGCCCCTCGAATAATGATAGCATCCTACCCCTATCTACTATTTCCACTTACTCACATGACAAGTGAAAACTCTAAATATGATCCAGTTGTAGATGGCGACCCACGCTTCCCTCATTTAACACCACAAGAAGCAGACAAGAGATGTGTTGAATTTGAAAAAGCGGAAGCTGATTTCCATCTAAGATTGCTCGAAATGGGAACTCAAAATGCTTAATTATCCAAACAACTTCGCCGAGATTGTTAGATAAGAGAACACCCCAAAGAAAATAAACGTGACAGCCATCACTGCATTCCTCCACATAGCAGGACGCAAAGCTTTGGATAGGAATTTATTATTGAGTAATAGGAGCAATCCGCAGTATACAAACATCGCAAAGGCATTTAGAACCGCACCAAGTACAATTAGCGTCAAAGGTTGATCGAAGCCGAGTGAGAAGACTGTGATTCCAAACAAAATCTGAATCCAGAGGATTGTGTAATAGACTCGCGAGACTCTGAACTCTTCTCCGCGATTTAAAAGCAGGAAATTCTCCGTCATTATCCTGCTGGTTGAGTCCAAAACTGTTAACTGAGTCGCGCAGAGCATTATTCCCGTGACTATTAGGAAGATGATTCCAAGTTGTGCAAATGTTTGTGATGCAATTGCGCTGGCCTCGTTAATTACAAACATAATTCCCTCTGCATTTCCTTCATGCCCGTACGAAGTTACGTATGCAAGAAGCGCTAAAGTAAGCATTGTAATTAAACCAAGGCACCAAAAGACTATAAAGTGCTCCAGATTTACAACTTTCCACCATTTGCTGTAGCGCTTCATGTTCTCGGGTGTCTCCGGAAACTTATTTCCCGTGATTTTGAACCTCTGTTTACCTTCTTTTCGGAACAATCCTGAGATTTTATCGGCATATTTTCCCATTCCATATCCTTTGTCACGTACGTAACACGACTGAGCCAAGTTCAAGTTTCCTCCAGCTCCTGAATATGCAAGTGCTCCAAGGAACGCGGCAAGTGAAATCCCAAGTGGCAAAAATGTGAAGCCTTCACCTTGTCCGATTACCCCGGATGCAAGTGCTGCAACGTCAGCTTTATCTGCAAGATAGAAAGTTAGAATGAAAATGAAGGGAACTCCAATGCCAATCAGAATAATCTGCAGTCTTTCTACAGTTTTGTAGACTGTTTTCCCAAAAGTTAGTATTAATCCGATCAAAACAAAGATTGCGATTCCGATTAATTGAACTTGTTCAACTCCAAAAGCACTCCCGAGAAGCGTTGCACCCGCAAGTCCTATGCCCGGCCAACCAAATCCGAGGAAGGTTGAGAGTATGAACCATGCAGGAAGGAGCTTGAAGAGGCGTGCGAACCCGACAAAGACACTTTCTCCGAAGATAAGAGCATATCGTTCAACTTCCATATTGATAAAGAATTGCATTGTGAGCCCGATGACTATCGCCCACGCGATTCCAAGGCCGTAGTTACTTGCAAGGTAGGGCCAAAGGATGACCTCACCTGAGCCAAGGCCAAGGCCAAGTAAGATGAAGCTGGGACCTATTAGTTTTTTAAGTGAAAGAGGTTTTGGGAGATCTTGTTCTCCGAGGGGTAATTTGGTCATGGCAATAGAATATCAGCTTGGCGTTTTGACTTCATCATAATTTTATTTCAGCCCACCCCCCGGGGTGGGTATATATATGGGTGGGAGGGCCCGGACTTCCCAGTGTAACCCGAAAAATACAATTCTGAATACCCCATCTCAAAAAAAACTTTCACCTCCACCGACTTTTCCGCTTCTTTAAGCCCTAAAATAAGTTCCCCCACCTAGGGGAACAAACAACCAAAAACTTACAACTTACAACATTATCAATATATTACAAATTCCAGTTGTTAGTCGTTAGTTGTAAGTTGTTAGTCAATGCTAGACCGAAACTCACTCCTAATTACAATCCTCCTCGCACTGATCTATACAGGATTTGCAATCTTTTTCGGAATCATCGAACACATTGGACTGCGCACCAACCTACTCGACCACGGAGTCGCAGAACAAGCGATGTGGCAATTTACGAATGGCAACTGGAGCATGCCAATCACCATCCATAATGTTGAACAATCCATATTAACAGTCCACAGCTTCCTAATTTATTATCCAGTAGCTCTTATTTACGCATTAATCCCCTCTTCATACACACTCATAATCATTTCAGCCTTAAGTATTCCTGTTGCGAGCGTACTTCTTTTTTTCCTTGCACGTTCAGTTACCAAAAATTCAATAGTCGCACTCTCCTTTGCAGTGATGCTACTTGCAAACAACCTGGTTCAACAGATCACTATCAGTGATTTCCGCGCAATTGTCCTCGCTATCCCACTCCTCATCGGAGTTTTCTTATGCCTGCAACATAAAAAATGGATTTTGTATTGGATTTTACTAATCGCTCTGATCGCAACTAAGGAAGACATGGCTTTGCTCGTGCTCTTCATGAGTCTATTTGTTTATTTTAACGGTTCTAAAAAACATGGAGTGATCACTGCAATCGTTTCTGCAAGCTACTTTGTGTTAATCCAAAAGATTACTGAAAAATTATTTGGATCTTCCTCTGGCCAAATCGCAATGGAACGATTTGATTACCTTGGAAGCTCGCTTCTGGAAGTCGTAACTGCACCCTTTTTAAATCCAGAAATAATTTTTACGAATTTGATAGATCCGAATAAAATCGAGTACCTGATTTATATCTTTTTTCACGGAATATACCTCGCGATCCTAAGTCCACTTGCGTTTCTAATTGCAATCCCCAATCTGGCGCAGAATTTGTTGGATCAAATTGGGCTGCAAGCTCATATCAGTGGGCTTTATTATTCCGCAATTGTAATTACAGCCATTTATATCGCAGCAATTTACGGATACAGGAACCTGAAGAAGAAAAACAATTATCTGGCTAACTTCTGCTTAGCTTCTGTGCTTACTTTTGCAATTGTTTCGTCTGCAGTTCTAAGCCCATTCCCCTACAGTAAAGTTTCAAGTTGGGAAGATTATAAAATCGTACATGATCGTGATGCATTTAAGAGAATATCCTCAATGATTCCTCCTGAAGCTTCCCTCGCAACACAAAATAATCTGGGAGCTCACTTCATAAAAAGACAAACCATAATGCAACCATTAGATGTTGATAACTTAGACTTCATCCTAATCCATATTCAAGTTCCATTCGCACGAGAGAACTTTTTCTTAAGACGCACCCAAAGAATAAATGTGTTCAATTTAGACAGAGAAAAATACAAAGACCTGGTTTTAAAAATTTTTGCTGACTCCAGATTCGGAGTAGTCGCACATGAATCCGGATTTTTCTTATTTAAGAATGGCCATTCGCGGGAGTTGAATCGGGAGGCGATGAGGGAGGCGGAGGAGTATTTGGAGGAGTATTAGTATGACCCATCTTT
>CAZYBL010000014.1:13835-15669 GCA_964645805.1 uncultured Candidatus Peribacteria bacterium
ATTCCCCTAACTCCTCTGATATCAACCCTCTCCCCCCAAACCCCCCTCACCCGACGGAGACGGGGGCTACTACCTTTTGCGAAGTTCCCCACCCCCATCGGGGGAGGGGCCAGGGGAGAGGGCTGAAGACAAAAGAAAGAAGAAAATGTATTATCTCGCTAAATGAAGAAGACAGATCCTATTTCCGAGCTAAAAGAATTCCTAGATCGAAACGCACTCTCCGTAATCATCCTACTTTCAATCGTATTTATCATCTACACCGGATTTTTCGGAATACTCGATCACCTAGGTCTTAGAACCAATCTTGATGACCTCGGACATCACACACAAGCCCTATGGCAACTAACTCAATTTAATCTGAAGATGCCAATAACAGTATTCTGGGGAACTATTCCATCATTTGCGGTGCACATAAATGTGATCTTTTATCTGCTTGGACCAATATTCGCGCTATTCCCCTCTCCAATCACACTGATTTGTATATCACACATTAGTGCAGGACTTGCAGGGATTCTAATATTCCTATTAGCCCGTGAAGTTCTTAAGAATAATCTGCTCGCACTTATGTTTGGATTCCTGTTTCTAATAAATCCATTCATCCAAGAAACAGCACTCTTTGATTTTCGCCCGATAGTACTCGCTCTCCCCCTTGCATTGGGAGTTTTCCTGTCACTTGAAAAACGCAAATGGAAATATTATTGGTTATGCGTAGCACTTCTTCTAACAGTTAAGGAAGATATGCCTGTAGTTTTAATGGCACTTAGTCCATTTATATTTTTTTACAGGTCAAAAAAGCATGGAGTCCTCACTTTTGTAATCTCACTGACTTATCTGGCAACTGTGATGTACCTGGTAGAGCACTTTCTAGGTGCATCAACTGGAGATATAGCACTTAAGTTCAATCGATTCGCATATCTAGGAGAAAGCACACCGGAAATTGCAAAAAATCTGATTCTTAACCCGGAAAAAACCTTTTTCTTATTTAAAAATGTAAACAAAATAGATTACCTACTCCAGATATTCTTCAATGGATCGTACCTTGGGATACTTAGCCCACTCACATTCCTCGTAGTTTTACCCGAGGTCGCTCTGAACTTCCTGGATCAAACAGGATTTCAGACAAAAATCGGCGGAGTTTATTACACAGGGATTGTAATCACGCTCCTATATGTTTCTGTGATCTATGGATGTAAGAGAATTCTAAATAAGCCCGTGCTACTTGGAATTCTCCTATTCCTTTTTGGATCATACACATTCTTCTTCACTGCAATTTACTCCCCACTCCCCTACAGCATCGCAGCTTCCTGGGAGGATTATAAATTAGTACATGACAGAGAAGCCTTCGAAAGAATTTCTAAGCTGATTCCTCTCGATGCATCACTCGCAATACAAAATAATCTCGGATCTCACTTCGCTAAGCGTGAATTTATAGGACGAATCGTTCCCGAATTAGAAACTGAATATGTTTTAATTCATACACAAGCCCCCTTCGCGCGTGAGAACAATAACTTTTTGCGCAATAACTCTATAATGATGATCTCGAGCATGGAGGATTACAAAGAAACAGTACTTAATATTTTTAAGAATCCTGAATATGGAATTCTGGACTTTGAATCTGGCTTTTTTCTCTTCAAGCGAGGGCATTCGAGGAATTTGAATGGTGAGGCTTTGGAGGAGGCGGAGGGGTATTTGACTGCCTCCTGAGAAAAAGAGGTCTGACGGGTTTTTGGGTGCTAAAGCCTTTCCAATAAGCACAAGTCTACATATAATCTTAAGCGTCTAGGCCCCATCGTCTAGTGGTTAGGACGCCAGGTTTTCATCCTGGTAACAGGAG
>CAZYBL010000015.1:0-15610 GCA_964645805.1 uncultured Candidatus Peribacteria bacterium
TCAGAGCGTATATAGAGGAGGTATTGTTGCCTTCACGCTTGATGTAACAAACAATGGTCCGGATACGGCTACTAATGTTGTCGCAGCCGATCCAATTCCTTCAGGATTAACATTTAATTCCGGTCTATCTGATCCTGATTGTGTTCTTGATCTTCAAGGAATTGACGTCCTGTGTAACAACACCTCTCTTGCAAACGGTGCAACCAGAAGTTACACAGTTGTATTCGATATAGATAACGCGTACACATGCGCTGGGACAATAACTAACACTGCATCTGTATCTACATCTGCAACAGACCCTGATCCTAATAATAACCAAAGTCAGGTTCAGAAAATCGTTGATTGCTACGAGTGTAATGATGGTGTAGATAACGATCTTGATGGAGCAACCGACTGGCCTAATGACTTCAGCTGTTCTTCGGATACTGATAACGATGAATCAAGTCCACTTGCACAGTGTCAGGATGGTATAGATAACGACAATGACTTCCTTACCGACTATCCAAATGACCCAGGATGTACTTCATATCAAGATGATAACGAATTCCATCAGTTAACATCTGATCTTGAAATCATTAAGAGCGGTGTTCCAACCATCCCAAGAGGTAATACCCTCCTATATACACTAACTGTCACAAACCATGGTCCAGAGCTTGCGCAGAACATAGTTGTCGGTGATCTAGTCCCTGCCGGACTTACATTCAATCCTGGTCTATCAGACAACGACTGTGTATTGGATAATAATATCAAGGTCCTATGTGATAATCTTCAATTAACTAATGGTAGTTCACGTACATACCATGTAGCATTCGACATTGATCCTAACTACACATGCTACGATCCGATCTATAACACAGCAACAGTTTCCACATCCTCAACGGATCCGGATTCCTCAAATAACACAAGTGGTCCTATAACCACAACAGTTACATGTACAGAGTGTGATGATGGAATTGATAATGATCTAGACGGAGCAACTGACTATCCAGACGACTTCGCATGTAGTTCGCCTGCTGATGATGACGAGGGCGATGTGCTGGCACAATGTCAGGACGGACAAGATAATGATCTTGATGGTCAAACAGACTGGCCAAATGATCCGGATTGTACAAGCAATCAGGACGATGATGAGTCTGGTCCTATAACTGGTGCGGACCTTATGATAGTTAAGAGTGGGCCACCAACCGCTAATGCAGGTGGACAGATTACTTACACCCTGGATGTGACTAATAATGGTCCAGATACAGCTATGAATGTTGTAGCATCTGACACAATCCCAGCTGGACTCACATTTAACTTAAGCGCTTCTGATCAAGATTGCACCGTTCAAGGCAGTGACGTCCTTTGTGACAATCTGACATTGAATAGCGGAGCAACCGACTCATATGACATTGTCTTTGATATTGATCCCAACTACACATGTGGTGGAACAATCGATAATTCCGCCTCAGTATCCGGGTCTTCAACAGATCCTGATCCTAATAATAACCAGAGTGGGCCAGTTACAACAACTGTTCAGTGTGTTACACCTGAATCAGATCTAAGTATTTCAAAGAGCGGACCTCCAACTGTAAATGCAGGGGGACAGATCACTTACACTCTAATCGTAACTAATAACGGTCCAGATACAGCAACTAATGTTGTCGCTGCTGACACAATCCCTTCAGGATTAACATTTAATTCTGGAGCTTCAGACCAAGATTGTATTGTTGATCCACAGGGAGTTGATGTTCTGTGTAACAATTTGACATTAATTAGTGGAGATACTGAGTCTTATGACATAGTGTTTGATATTGATCCTAACTACACATGTGGAGGAACTATCGATAACTCCGCATCAGTATCAACTTCATCTACTGATCCTAATCCTAATAACAACCAGAGCACGGTTGTTACAACAACTGTTAATTGTCCTCAAGACACTTCGGATCTTGTGTTAGTAAAGAGTGGTCCTGCAACAATTCAACCAGGAACTCAGGTCACATACACACTGTCAGTGACTAACCTTGGTCCAGATACAGCTACAAATCTTGAAGTTGAGGATATAATCCCGGCGTTCATGACATTCAACGCAGGCGCATCTGATCAAAGATGTCAGCTTGATACGCAAACCGCAAACCGAGTTGTATGTACAGAAGCCTCTTTGGGGCTCACAACAGAACAATTCGATATTGTTGTGGATATTGATCAAGGCGCTACATGTGGTCTGACTCTTACAAATAATTCAAATGCAACTTCAAGTTCATTTGATCCGGATGACTCTAATAATTCTAACCAGTATGTGGATTCCACTGTTGATTGCGGGCCTACCGGACCAGATATGAGCGTAGATAAGTCCGGTCCTTCAACAACCCAACACAATCAAACTGTTGTTTACGATCTTGAAGTAACAAATAACGGCCCAGGAAATGCTAATGGTGTGATGGTCTCTGACGTCGTTCCTTCAGGACTTGTATTTAACGCAGGGCTATCCACACAATCTTGTGGATTAGTCGGTGGGTCAGTTGTATGTCCTGTTCCAACGTTAGCAGATGGCAGCACATATACTGTTCAAATCGCAATGGATGTATCACAACAAGCTCCTTGCAACCAAAACATTATAAATACTGGAACGGTTTCCAGCGCAATAGAAGGGCCTGATGGAGATCCAAGCAACAATGATTCAGTATTCCTAACACAAATCCAATGCATACCTACAGATGCTGACGTTGAGATTACAAAGATAGGTTCTTCCCCAACAGTCCAACCAGGTGGAATAGTTACATATTCATTAACTGTAACTAATAACGGTCCGGAGGAAGCTACCAATGTATTTGCCGCAGATCCAATTCCAACAGGTCTTACATTTAATTCTCTTGCTTCCGATCCTGATTGTATTGAACAAGGAGCAGACATTATCTGTAACAACTTGCTCAGCATGCCTAGCGGATCCAGTCATACTTACACTGTAAGCTTTGATGTTCCACAAAGTGCAGTTTGTGATTCAGTCATCGACAATACTGCAACTGTATCAACATCTTCGACTGATCCAAATCCTGTAAATAACACAAGCCAGACTGTTCAAACAACCGTTCAGTGTAGTCAGACAGGTAACGCAGACTTAAACCTCACAAAGAGTGGCCCTGCATCTATCTCTAAGGGCGCAGTCGTAGTTTACGATCTGGCTGTCACAAACCTTGGCCCGGACACTGCAACTAATGTATCTGTTATAGATTACGTTCCTGCCGGATTGATATTCAACCAAGCAGGCAGCAGCCAGGAATGTGTATTGCAGCCAAGCCAAACAGAAGTAGTATGTACCACAGGAAGCGATCTTATCGTTAACGACACAGCTATATTCTCTGTAGCATTCTCTGTACCTGGATCAACCGTTACATGTGATTCATGGATAAATAACATTGCTAATGCTTCAGCAGATCAGGCAGATCCCAACGGACTAAACAATATTGCAACTGCTCAAACTCAAATCGGGTGTCCCGGATATTCCGTAACTAAAGATGCCAATCAAACCATTGCAATTCCAGGAAGTCTATTAAGCTACACAATTGGTGTTACAAATGAGTCTCAAACATTTGATGCGATTGAGTTCACGGTTATCGATATTCTTCCACCAGATGTTACATACGTTGGATCATCAAACGGTGGAGTATATGACGCTATTAGCCACAGAGTAACATGGATAATTAACCTTCTAGCTCCTCAAGCAACTTTAGATCTCATCGTGGACGTAACAGTTAACCAGGATGCCACAGGAGATTTGATTAATACCGCAGGAGTAGCTGGCACGAGTTACAACGCTCAATCGATAATTCCTGTACTAGGTTCGTCTGAGGCAGATCTGGCTATCGACAAGTATTGTCCTTACACAGTTCAAAATGGAGGAATTATGGAATGTATAATCTGGGCATACAATAACGGTCCAGATACCGCCGAAGACGTAGTCATTGCAGATACAATCCCTGCAGGACTTACCTTTAATACTACTCACTCAGATAATCGTTGTTCACAGCAAGGAAATGACATCTTGTGTGACCTTGGTTCAATGCAATACTTAGACAGCGATGGAGTTTCTATTTACTTCGACGTACCTTCTGGCGCTACATGCAATTCGACAATCACAAACTTTGCGACAGTATCAACCGCTTCTACAGATCCCGACTCTACAAACAACAGAAGTCAGGATACTTCTACGGTCGTACAATGTGGCACACCAACGTTTACTGTCGAGAAGACCGATAATCTAACAAGCGCTGCTCCAGGAGACATAATCACGTACGAAGTTACAATTACTAATACTTCAAGCATCCTAATTCCAATCATGTGGGCAACTGACATACTTCCACAAGAAGTTAGCTTTGTTAACGCTACCAACAACGGATTCTACGATTCACAAATGCATTCTGTTGACTGGTCGAATCTGGTTCTAAACCCATCTTCATCAATTACCCTAGAGATAATTGCACAAGTTAACTTCGGTGTACCAAATGCAACCCCAATTGCCAACTTCATCTTTGTTGGTACGCATGAACCAGGAGCTATAACCGCATACGACCAAACAACTATTCTTACGCAAAGCGAAGCTGATGTTGCAATTTCAAAGTCCGGACCTTCAACAGTCCAACAGGGTTCAACACTCACTTACACTTTGACTGCAACTAATGCGAATGGCCCTGATGCTGCTCAGGATGTGATGATTACCGATGCAATTCCTTCAGGACTTACATTTAACTCATCTCAATCAACTAATGGGTGCACAGTCCAGGGTACAGATGTAATTTGCTCGCTAGGCCAGCTATTAGTTGGAGGCAATAGCACAGTTAATTTGGCATTTGATGTACCAGGTACTGCCACCTGCGGTTCAACAATCAGCAATACCGCATCAGTATCTACGTCTACAACCGATCCTAATACCAGCAACAACACAAGCTCTACAGTTCAGACTACGGTCGAGTGTGGTCCTAGTCCGACTTACTCAATCACAAAAACTGATGGTGTAACCGAGGTTCAACCTGGTTCAACTCTCACCTATTCGATAGTTGTTACAAATACGTCAACAGTAAATGCAACTAACGTACCTGTTTCAGACAGCCTGCCAACAAATGTTACTTACATTACTTCGTCAAGCAGTGGAATACACAATAACGGCATTGTTTCTTGGACAATCCCAAGCCTGGGTGCAAGCGAATCTAATACTCTAACTGTCACAGTAAGAGTGGATAGCTCAGCCGCTGATGGCACAGTCCTTACCAACAACGCATTCGTTAATGGCCTGCAGGCTCAGGATACAACAACTGTTAGAGCTCAGACCCAACAGGATGATATGACAATCACTTTGTCTGATTCTAAAGATCCTGTAGAGCCATGCGACACATTTACATACACAGTTCGTGTTACAAATCTGACGACTTCAGCAATTAGTGGTAAGACCGTAACTCTTGCACTTGATAATGATGTAGATTACGTTTCTTCCAGTGACTCTGGAACTCACTCGAACGGAACTGTTACTTGGTCTAATGTTTCCATTCCAGCAAGCTCAACAGAAACGTTGACAGCCAACGTCAAAGCAGATTGTTCTGCCGAGGATGATGATATTCTCAGATCAACCGCAAACGTTGATGACCTGAGTGCATCGGAAGATACAAGAGTCGATGACGACGATGAGGATGAAGAAGATATTACTGTCGCAATTACTGATGACAGACCAGATCCTGTTGAAATCGGCGAAATCCTTACATACAACATCCGTGTCTGTAACGAGAGTGACTCTGACATTGAGACCGATGTTGAGGCTGAACTAGACGAAGACGTAAGCTTCCTATCAGCCTCAGACGGAGGAGATGACGGAAGAGATGATGAAGTTAAGTGGAATGATCTGGATATTGATGATGATAAATGCGAGACGCTTGTACTCAGAGTAAGAGTAAGAAACAGTGCACAGCCTGGTGGAACTCTTAAACTGGAAGTCAGAGCTGGTGACAGCGATGACGAAGAACGCACGCGCGTGGTCGGTGACATTCCTCCAGGACCTCCTCCAGGACCAGTTCCAGGTGAACCTGCTGTGCTTTCAGTCGACAAAACTGCTGATCGTAGAGAGGTACAACCAGGAAGCCTGGTAACTTACTCGATCACAATACGCAATACATCGCCTTACCTAGCAGAAGATGTCCTCGTCAACGATTCATTTGCAGCAGGAAGCTTCACCGTAGAAGACACTGCAGGTGGTCAGGTTACCAGCAATGGTATTAAGTGGACAATTCCAGGACTTTCACCAAACGCAATGCGAGTACTTAGATACAGAGTAAGAATCAACGAGTCTATGAGGCATGGTCAAAGCATAAGTAACACTGTAACGGTTACAAGCCCGGATACCGCAGGTCCTTCGTCTGACGTAGAAACAGTTAACGTAATCGAATACCTGCCACAAACTGGAGTTTCTGGATTCATAGCTGCTCTAACTGGAAATAGTGACGGATACATTGGAGCCTATGAACCGACTCTAAAGACTCCTGACGGAACACCAGTAAATTCAACTCTCCCAATCATTATCCTCTACAATATGATCGCAATTGGACTTGGTGGAGGGGTGATGATGGGGCGAAGATTATTCTTCTGACACAAAATAATCCAACTTCCCGGAGCCAAATAAATTGGTTTCTGGTTTTTGGTTGTTGGTTATTGGTCCTACGGACACGTAGTGTTTTGTAAATAATCGTCCTCGCGCGTCGAAGACGCGCTCTGGTTAATTAATTTTATATAAAACCAGAGCAGGTCTTCGACCTGCGAGGACAAAATATAAATGATAATTATCAATTATCAATTATCAATTCCCTCACTATTTCCGGAACCTCATCAACCGCTTTTTGAATTATTGCCGCTTCCTCCTCACTCGGAACACTCAAAACCCAATTAGAAAGATCCTTCCCTGCAGGTTGCGCGCCAATTCCTATGCGTAAGCGCGGGAATTCTTCTCCAAATATTTCTACAATCGACTTAAGACCATTATGAGTGCCCGGTCCTCCACTCTGCCTAAGTCTGACTTCACCTAAAGGCAAATCAACATCATCACATATTACTAAAATTTGCTTTTCAGGATCCAACTTATAAAAATCAACAAGCTTTTTAACGCTTTCACCAGACAAGTTCATAAAAGTCTGAGGTTTAGCAAGAAGTATTGGAGCCGTTACAACTCTCCCCTCTTTAATAAACGCTTTGAATTTTCCTTTGTCTTTCCAATCCCCTTCTCCAAATTCTTCACCTAACTTTTCTACTGCCCGAAATCCAACATTGTGGCGAGTGAAGGTGTATTGGGCTCCAACATTTCCAAGGCCGATGATAATTAATGACGGCTTCACGCTATCACTATACCACTTAAAAATAATGGGATTAATAGTTAAAAGTGAATAGTTAATAGTTAATAGTTATTTTGAAAAAATCACTATTCACTTTTCACTATTAACTATTCACTTTGTTCGTTTATACACTATTTTAGTATTTGCCTAAATGCTTTTAAATAGGCTCTCAGAGCCAAAATTTGGGTTTTCTCAGAAATCATAACTTCCGGCTCATGAGTCATTTTATTACGTAACTTATGTGCCTGCCAGATAGCTTCCGAGTTTTTGAACCTGCTCTGAGCGATCTCAAACTTATCTTTAAACGTTCCTTCGTATCCTAGAGCGCTCAGAATCTTATCTAAAATTGCATCCGCTGCAATTACTTTCTTAAAAAGATCATCTTCAGCTTCCAAATCCTCAATCATCTTCCTAAATTCTTTAATTTTACTCGAAGACAATTTCTTCTTTCTTTTTTTAACTGACCACAAAACATAAACCAAAGACACAGCGGCCAAGCCAACAATGGCATAAAACCAAATCACACCTATAGATTACACCAACTAAAAACTAAAAACCAAAAACTAAAAACCTTACGTCCTACGTCCTACCCCCTACATCCTAATCACAATTCTTCATCATCCATCTCCTCCCCTTCATCATCCTCCTCTTCGTAATCTTCAAGCTGAACTTCCCGAGCCACAATGGCACCCAGAAGCTCCTGCACATGTTTTGCATCCTTAAGATTTTTACCATGCAAATACAATTCCATATTTCCAAGAATTAATGACTCAACTCTCCTCGGATTTGATACAAATTCCAAATCAACTGTACTGCCGGTTGAGATTTTTTCAACACTTACTGTACCGTACTTTAAAACCGTAGGAATTATCCCCTGAATTTCGTAACTCACTCCCTGGATATCACTATATAGAACTCTTGTTGACTCTCTGTGGAACCATCCGTGCCATGCAACATCTATAATTCCACTATCCATGATAATCCAAGCATCCAAATAATAATCAAAAAAGTTTCTAATTAACCAAACTATCGAAACCATTGCCCAAAGCGCAGAAATATAAAACACAACCATAAAAGGCGCCACATACAAGACCAACCACGCGATTAAAAATGAAAGTATTGGCAAAAACATATGCTTAATTCCAAGCATCCAGTGCTTATGTACAATCTCTGTCACTTCCTCATCATCATTTAGATGACGATTGAATAGCATGGAATTTAGGTCAATCATGAGGCCATTCTATCCAATCTTCTGATTCTTTACCATTGATTCTATGGGATACATCTTTATACTGCCTGAGATGACCGCCAAGAAGCCCTCCACATGGTTTCATATACTAGACGTTTTCCTCAACGTAATAATTATCATTGGAATAGTGGTTGTAATCAGAATCTTTTTAGTATCCCCTTTCCAGGTCGAAGGCAGTTCTATGGTGGATACACTTGAGCACAACCAATACATCATTATCAATAAGCTTGTGTACTGGATAGATAAGCCGGAGCGGGGAGACATAGTTGTATTTAAGCCGCCCTCAAACAAGAGAAAGCATTATGTTAAAAGAGTTGTCGGACTTCCCGGCGATACTATTTCAATTCGCGAAGGCAAAGTATTCCTGCGTACACTTGATGCGGATAGTGAAGTAGAACTAAAAGAAGATTATCTAAATGAAAAAAACCAGGGAAAAACATATCAGCACCCCCCTAGTACTGGTAACAGGACGGAGATAATTTACAACGTTCCGGATGAACATTATTTCCTTCTCGGTGACAACCGTCAGGGAAGCCTGGATTCAAGAAGTTTTAGTCCCAATTACATTCCGGAGGACGATATTTCCGGGAAAGTTTGGTTTATTGCATTGCCTGTTAAGAAGATCCAGGCGATGGAGGAACCTGAATACAACTTATAACAATCAACACGCTCACCCCGCGAATGCGGGGCTCGCTTTCTACAGTCGACTATCAACTTTTTTTATTATTTAGTTGATTGTTGACAGCGTAGCATGTTGAAAGGCCCGAAGGGAGCGTGTCAATTGTCAGTCAAAAATACTTGCATCCTCCCTAATCTCAGCTAGAATATAGACAGTCCCCCCTCGGGGCTTTTTAAGATGATTTATACTTGATCTATGCAAGCAATCAGACGTTATATAGCCGAAGCAATGGAAGAATTACGACATGTCCGCTGGCCCACGCGCCAGCAGGCAATCAGACTTTCTATAATTGTTATAATCTTCGTTTTTGCTACTTCAATAGCCTTTGGAGTTGTTGATTTCGGGCTTTCGCAGATAGTCAAATTCATGCTTAACTTCGCATTCTAACCATGGGAAAACAAGATCCAACAGCCGGTAGAAATTGGTACGTCATACACACTTATGCCGGATACGAAGACTCGGTTCGTGAAGCTCTTATGCAACGCAAGGATTCTTTTGGAATGCAGGACTATATCTTTGATGTGCAGGTTCCCAAGGAGAAGCAACTGACCTTTAAGAAAGGTGAACCGACCGAAGAAGAAAAGAAGCTTTTCCCGGGCTATGTACTTGTGGACATGATTGTTACGGATGAGAGCTGGTACCTGGTTAGAAATACTCCTAATGTCACTGGATTCGTTGGCTCCGGAAACATCCCCGTGCCTGTTACGCCTGATGAATATGGAGTCATCCAACTTCGTGTTGGTGAACAAGAAGCTAAATTTAAATCTGACTTCCAGGTTGGAGATTTGGTTGTGATTATTGATGGACCGTTCAAGAACTACGAGGGATCCGTAAGCTCAGTTGATGTTAATAAGGGCAAATTGACTGTAATGGTTCTTATTTTTGATCGGGAGACGCCGGTCGAACTCGACTTTACACAAGTTAATAAAAAGTAACGTTAATTCGTTAATTCGTTTATTCGAATTAACTAATTAACGAATTAACGATCTAGTTTTATAATATTAACAATGCCAGCTTTGCATATTAAAGTAACCGGCCTCGTCCAAGGCGTTTTCTTCCGCGCGAACACTTTGGACAAAGCGAATGAACTTGGACTTAAAGGCTGGGTGAAGAATTGTGACGATGGATCTGTGGAAATTCATGTGGAAGGATCGGATGAAGCGTTAAGTAAATTCGAAGAATGGTGTAATCACGGACCGGAAGCTGCAAAAGTTGAAGGGGTTGAGGTAAAGGAAGTTGAGGAGGAGGGGTTTGAGTCTTTCTCAATTGTCTGAACCGCAGATTACGCTGATTACGCGGATTTCACGGATTATTTCCACAAACTTTGTTGCAAGATATCCGCGTAATCCGTGACATCCGTGCTATCCGCGGTTCAGACAGTGTACATACAATGTACATACAATTAAATTATTGCATTTTAATATAAAACCCATGTTTTTCTCACCCCCAGGGGGAACGTCTTACGGGGCTTATGTAAGCCAAAAAGTCGTAGAGGACAAAAGTTTTTTTTGAAAAGGTGTTGACTGGGGTTTTCGACGTGCCACCATTAACTACCGAGCCCTCCACCCGATCATCTTCCCACCCCTTGGGGGGAGGGTGTATTTATTGATAATATGAATTACTACTAACATCATCTCGACAACCTCTTAACCCTCCTCGGAAGCATAATCCCCAACCCAACTAACTGCACCGTCTGCCCAATCATAAATCCCAGAGCTAAACTGAAGACTCCTATACGCGGTGCGAGTATCCACGCAACTGCAATCGCCACTCCCCCATTCATCACACTTAAAGCAGCAGGAGTTATAGTATGTTTAAGTGAGTAGAAGGCTCTGAGTAATAAGTGATTTATGCTTTCGAATGGAATACTTATTGCATAAAGCGTAAGACAAACTGTAAATACTGGAAGTACATGAGAGATGTTTACAAGCCATGCAGCAACTGGTGCAAGGAATGCAAGCGCTATCGCTCCAGGAATAGTCAGAACCAGCAAAATCGCAATCCCCTTCTTTAGATATATCCAAAAACGATTAATTTCTTTTCTAGCTGCAGCCTGACTTAGGAGTGAGTAAGCCGATTGAGCTAGTGCAATACCTGCGATTCCAACTGCAACTGCCTGAAAGTTCCTTGCATAAGCATTGATAGTTACTGATCCCGCATCCAAACCTGATGCAATTCGATCAAAAAATAAAAGTTCTAACTGAAGAGCTCCCAATGCGAGCATTCTTGGGGTCATCAAACTAATCATTTCCGGAATATCAGGATGCCAAAGCCTTACATGAGGACGGTATCCCCAAATTGTTACTGCAGTCATTCTTAAAATCACATAAATGATTGCCCCACCGAGTGTTCCGTAAATCGGACCAAAGGGGCCGACAATGGGAGTTAAATAAATAGTTCCAATGATTGTTCCAAGTGTATATAAAATTGGCGTTAGCCCATAAATCCAATAACGCTGAATTGTGATTAGATACTGTCCATATGCGTTGCCAAACACGAACAGGAAGTTCGTAAGTAATGCGATTCGTGCGAACTGGACATAAAGATCAAAGCTCTCTCCTTGGAATTGCGCAAGGGCGGGAGCAATCTTAGGCATAAGTATTGCTCCAACCAGTGCAAATACTCCAAAGACAATGGCTGCCACAGTTACAACTCCACTTAAAAGCTCACTCATCTGCTTTTTATCATTTTCTGATCTGTATTTAGCAAGAAGTGGGACAAGCGCGACTGAAAATCCCGCCATTATCATCACCTGAAACAAAAGATCACTCGGCCTAAATGCTGCAATGTAAACATCCACAACATCAAGACCTGGGAACGTGGTCGCGAGTACTCGATCCCTGATTAGCCCCATCAGCGAAGCTCCGAACTGCAAAGATGCAAGTACTGCAGCTCCTCCGAGGATCCTGTGTTGAGCTAGTGACTGAGGTATTTTCATAACCTGAGAATAGCAGGATTTAATGAATAATGAATAATTAATAATGAAAAATACTTGATTCCTTCCCTCCCAAATTTAGAATATCCCCGAGGGAATTTCCTTCGAAATTCCCACTGTTCAGTTGCAGAGCGGATAGCTTGGGTCTAAAAGGACGTGCACGTCCCCTCAACGAACATATGAGGTAAGTGATTTCGTCCCGAGAAGATTTGATTCTCGACCCTTGGAAACCCTCTGCAACGATAGAACCTGGAATGTAAGGTAGGATTAGGCCCGAAAGATTGGGATGGATGTGTCTCCCCAAATATGGACACATTTCGTCCCGCGAATAGGGATCCGAGAGCGGTTATGGGAATAGGACCGCGAATACTCCTGCAGAAGAAAGCATGAAAAGTGAAGTAATGCTCTGCAGGTCCAAGCAATCCAGGACGACTCCGGACCGGGGGGCGGGCAGCGTTATGACTGATCTCCAAGCAGTTGTAACGTGCCCCCCGGTCATTTTTATAAAAACTTTTAACTTTTCACTTTTAACTTTTCACTTTCATCTGCATAATCTAACCGCATGATAGCGACTCTCGAATTTTCCAAATTGTCTGACGAGGAAGTTGAAAACAAACTCTCTGAACACAACATCGGGCTAACAGTCGACGAGGCAAGGAAAATTTCCAAGATGCTCGGACGCGATCCAACGATTGTTGAAGCTACCATTTGGGGAATTCAGGGTTCGGAGCACTGCAGTTACAAGTCCTCAAGCAGGTTCCTTAAAGATCTTCCTACAAAAGGATCTAATATTATTATGGGCCCGGGTGAAGATAGTGGGATAGTTGCAATAACTGACGGACCTGAAGGTAAAAGATGGGGACTTGTAATCAGTCATGAATCACACAACCACCCATCGCAGATAGTTCCATACGAAGGCGCCGCGACCGGAATCGGCGGAGTGGTTAGAGACGTTAGGCTGGGTGACCTGAAGACCGAGGAATCACGAACTATTGCGTCAGAAGTTGTAAGAGGAATTGCAGGATACGGAAATCCACTTGGGATCCCGAACCTCGGTGGCGACACGGTGTTTGATTCATCCTACAACGATAACTGTCTGGTTAACGCAATCGCGATGGGAATCGTCAGGGAAGATGAAATTATTCATAGCTTCACACAAAGAGAAGCAGGTGAAGTAGGATACGACATAATTATCGTAGGAAAACCAACTGACCGCTCAGGATTCGGCGGCGCATCGTTTGCCAGCTTCACTCTGGACGATGAAGAGAAAGAAAAAAACACCGGAGCAGTACAGGAACCCAATCCTTTCCTAGAACGCCATCTACTTGCATCCACTTACGCGCTTTTTGACTGGTTAGCTGCCAATAAGAAGCTTAATAAAGTTAGTTTCAAGGACCTTGGAGCTGGAGGAGTGGTCTGCGCGAGCATTGAACAAGTGTCTGACCTTGGGTTTGGAGCGGAAGTTAATCTCGATAATGTACATGTATCAATGGATAACCTTCCACCGGAGATTATTGCATGCGCAGAAACACAAGAACGCTTCTGTTGGACATGCCATCCGGATCTAACTGACTTCATTATCAAGCATTACAACGAAGATTGGGATCTGCCATCAGTTGCAGAAAAAGCCCAAGCTTCGGTTGTAGGAAAAGTGAACACTTCAGGGGTCTATAAGCTTACATATAATGAGGAAACCGTGTGCGAAGCTAAAGCCTTGGACATAACTTGCGGCCTTACATACAATCGACCACTTGAACCGAAGAAGATTGAGTTTGAAGAACCAGAAATTGAGTGCAATAGATCCGAAATATTAGTAAAAAAACCACAAACTAAAAACCATAAACTAAAAACTACTATTTCCAATGTATTCAAAACCCTCATATCTCACCCCAACTCTGCCTCCACCTCCCCAATCACAGTCCACTACGACAAAAACATCATCGGAAATACATTTATAGAAGCCGGTGAAGCAGATGCTGGTGTAATCACACCTCTTCAGGATCTTGAATCACACATTCATCAGGGTGAACATCCCAGTTGGGATCTGGATGAAGCTCAAAAGCGAACCGGAGTTGCTGTTGCAGGTGACGGATGTGGAAGATATGGGAGAATCTCTCCTTATTTACAGGGACTTAATGCAGTTTGTGAATCTGCAAGGAATGTTGCTGCAGTTGGCGCAACTCCAAGAGCACTTACCGACTGCCTAAGTTACGGAAATCCGGAAGTTCCGGAAATTCTTTGGGAATTTTCCGAAGGAGTAAGAGGAATTGCAGACGCTGCAAGAGGAATTGAGCTCGATGGAGACGGAATTCCTGTGATTTCCGGTAATGTAAGTTTCTATAACGGCAAACCGGACGGCTCTGGCATCGATCCAACAGCAATTGTTTGTTGCGTTGGCGTAATGCGCGATACGGACAAAGCAATTAACATACAACTTAAGTCATCTGACTCCTCTTTATATCTAATCGGAGACAGAAAAGACGAATGTGGAGGAGGTGCTTACTATCAAGTACTCGAAGAAATGTCAGATTCAACTCAAGACTCGATGATCGGAACCAATGTTCCTGATCCTGACCTTAAGGAAAGCTCTAATCAGATCAAATTAATTACAAATGCAATTGATCAGGAATTAATTAACTCTTGTCATGACATTTCAAACGGTGGATTACTCCTCGCATTATTTGAAATGACAGTTCCACTTCGAAGTCAGGGTGGAAATATTGGAGTCGAAGTCAACATTGAGAATCTTGGATCTGATCTGCGAGCCGACCAAATCCTCTTCTCCGAAACCGGAGGGTTTATTGTCGAGGTTAGCACTGACAATGAGGAAGCATTTCTGAAATTAGCCAAAGACAAGGCTAAAAAGATTGGAAATACGACTAAATCCCCTACTTTGAATATCAAAAATGGATCTGAAGAATTGCTCAATGAACCATTAGATAAGCTTACTGATATTTGGAGTTTTGGGCTAACACAAGCGCTAAAACCGTAAGTCACATAATCTTGACATAAGCCCATCTTAAACGTAGAATAGCTTCCTTTTTTATCTAACCCTAATTTAACGATGGAGGCACGACGTTCAAGCGCATTTAGATCAGCAATTCTTATGAGTATAGGGCTCTTCGCAGCTTTGATTTGCGTAACTCAAGCAAGCGCATCAGGAAATGGAACTATTATCGTTCAGCAGAATTCTTACAATGGTGATTTGGCTAAATGGACACTCGAAACTCCGGACGGAAGAATATATGCGGATCACAGAGGTGAGCACATGGAAAAGATACACAGAGTTCCCGAGGGGCTTTACACTATTTCTATTGAATCCCCTACTGGTACTGCATCAAATACAGAGATTTACATAGATGAAAAACTAATTAAAGAGAGTTTTGGAGACTACATTG